>JAISAF010000104.1 GCA_031266855.1 Spirochaetales bacterium | reverse complement strand
CCTTTTTTACCGCGAAGCGGTAAAAAAGATTGGAGCGGATAGCCCGGTTTTTGGCGCGAAGCGCCAAAACGGCACCCAAATCTTCTGTAGCAGAGTAAACTTCATAAGACAGAAATTATTATAATAATCGGAAAATCAGGCGTTTTAGAGGTTCGCCATATTTTTACACAAAGCGCCCCCACACCCGGCAGGATCGGAATCTTTTTCAGCCGCGGAAATCCGCGCGGATTTTCTCCACACGGATTTCCCGGTAAAATTATTTCGCGTAACTCATGACTTCCTGCAAGCTGAAACTCCACATCTTGTCACTGAAAAACTTCTCATACACAGGCAGAAGCCTGTTGGTAAAATCAGAAACATTCACATTGACCTCCTGCATGCCTCCCTTCAGAAGCTCCTGCCGGAAATCCGCGGCCTTGTCCGAACACAACTGGCTACCATAATCAGTCATAACGGATTTCGCCTTGTCGTCAAGAATCTTCGAAAGTTCAGGAGGCAGACTGTCAAGCATCTTCTGGCTGGCATACAGGCCGCACCATTCCATAACATGATTGGTATTCACAAGGAATTTCTGCACTTCATAGAACTTATAGGTGGCAAGCTGCTCATACGGGCCTTCGGAAGCGTCAACAACGCCGTTCTGCAAAGCCCCATAGAGTTCGCCCAGAACGATAGGAACGGTGGTTCCGCCCAGCCCGTCACGCCATACAGCAACCCAGGAAGGCATTTCCGTCATGCGGATTTTCAGACCCTTCACATCATCAGGAGTGCGGATAGCCCTGTTGGAAGAAGTGTTGCGGATCCCCCGCCACACAATGCCAATCAGGTTCGTGTTGTTTTCCAGAAATTTCTTCCGCATCCCGTCTCCCAGGGGGCTTGCCATGATGTTTTTGATATGGTTCATGTCCTTATACAGAAAGGGCGCGCTCAAAAAACCATATTCAGCACAATACATATCGATAGTCAGCATTCCCCCAATGGTAAACTCAAGCTCATTCGCCGCTACCTGGGTAAACTGCTCCCTTTCGGTTCCGATAGCGCTGTTCGGAAAAACATTGATGGTAATAGCGCCATTTGTGGCGGCTTTTACTTCCTCAGCATACCTCACCCCGGCAAGCACGGGAGGCGCGGCCTTGTCATAGGCGCTGCCCATCGAAAACTCATAGGTTTTTGCCCCGCCGGATTCTCCGCCGCCGCCCGCGAAAGCCGAAAAAACTCCCACAGCCAGAAACAGACAAAGACCCGTCAACACAATTTTTTTCATATTTCCTCCTTAAAAAAATGAAAATGCACGATTAATTTACTTATTCTATACCTGGTTTTACAATTTGTCGATAGGAATTTTCGGGCGCGTTCCGGGGCCGCCTGGCGGCTCCAGAACCGGGCTTTCCGCTCCAAGTCCTCGGAAGCGCCAATGCGCTTCCTGTGGGCTTTCCGCTGCAATCCCTCGCGCGCGCACCAGCGCCGATCCGCGGAATTGCCGGGAGGCAATTCCGGTGCGTATTCAAAAAAGGTATGAGCGGCGTTTGCCGTTACGCTCAGCGGAAGTCAGCCGCGCGTGAGCGCGAAAAGCCCGTGGGGCGCAAGGGATTGGAGGGGCGCGCAGCGGTGCGGCCGCGCCGCGGCCGGGCCGAACCCCCCGCAAGCCCCGGTTTTTTTGCCGGCGGGTGCGGGGCAAAAAAATGCGCCTGAAGACAGCCGCTTTCCGTTAAGAAATTTATTGTATTGGGCGCTCACCGCGCCCTGCGGAATATGCTCGAATTTTCCCCCAGCGGAATAAACTTCACAAGTGGATTTCAAAATACCATTATACCATCAATTTCATTTATTTTGGCAGGAGTTTCCTCATGCTGTTCAGGCTGATTCCTAAAGTCGTCAGATTGTGCAGCCATACCGATGCGGTAACGCTTATTCCGCCGAATATGCTGAGAAACATCAGGAGGCTGTTTATGCCTATCGCGGAAACCGTATTCGCGTGTATGCGTTTCATCGCCCCCTGGGACATAAGCCGGGCGATAACCAGGGGGTACAGGGAGGGATCGCGCAGGGTAATATCGGCAACATTCCGGGCAAGGTCGGCGCCGTCTTTCATCGCTATGCCCACACCGGCGGCGGCCAGGGCGGGGGAATCGTTCATGCCGTCTCCCACGACGGCAACGCTGTAACCTTTTCCTTTTAGGAGATTAATATATGCGGCCTTATCCTGGGGCAGGACATCGCCGCGGAAACACTCAATGCCTAATTCCCGCGCAACCCGTTCGGCGGCGCGGACGTTGTCTCCGGTAAGCATGACAAAATTGCGGATACCAAGACGCCGCAGCATGGCAATGACCTCAGGGGCTTCTTCCCGTACCGGGTCGTGAATACATATCATGCCCGCCAGAAGTCCGTCGCGTGCCAGATACAGCGCCGAGCAGCCGCGCCGCGCGGCAGCCTCCTCGTCCGCGGCGGCGGGAGAAATATCGACCCCTTCGTCTTCACTGATAAAGTGCCTGCTGCCGATAAGCGTATGTTTTCCACGGTACTCAGTAGCTATGCCGTGGGCGACGATATACTTAACCTCGGCATGTTCCTCCTTGTGTTCGGTCTTTCTTTCTACCGCGTGTTTTACGATGGCCTTCGCCACGGGATGGGGAAAATGTTCTTCCAGACAGGCGGCAATTTTCAGAACCGTGTATTCGTCATATCCGTTATACGCAATAATTCCGTCAACCTGGGGCGTTGCCCTTGTCAGTGTTCCGGTTTTGTCGAAAACAATGGTATCCGTTTTCGCAAAGGCTTCCAGGGGCGCACCGCCTTTGAAAAACACCCCGTTGTACAAGCCTTCCTTCATCGCCGCCAGAAACACGAGGGGCGTCGAAAGTTTTATCGCGCAGGAATAATCCACCGAGAGCGCCGCCGAAGCTTTTCTCAGGCTGCCGCTTGCCAGAAAGGTAAGGCCGGCGGCAAGGAAATTAAAGGGAACAACTTTGTCGGCGATTTCGCTGGCGCGGGTTTCCACGCGGGCCTTCGCCGCCTCCGCTTCGCGGACAAGGTGCAGGATTTTTTCAAAACGAGTATCCGCGCCCTTGCGCTTAACACATACAAACAGTTCCCCTTCCTCAATAACAGTTCCGGCGTGTACCGTATCGCCCGCGGACCGGGACGCCGACAGGAGTTCCCCTGTCATGGACGATTCGTTTACCAGCGCGTTTCCGCCTTCTACCCTGCCGTCAACGGGAATCATGCTTCCCGCGCGGACAATGACGATATCCCCGGTTTTCAGTTGGGAGTACGGCAGTTCCCTGTCCCCATCCTGTGCGCGTATCCATACGCGGTCGACTTTCAGGGAAATCGCGGCTTCAAGACTTTCCCGCGAGCGCAGCTTCGCCCATTTTTCCAGATACCCGCCTGTTTTGAGCAGCATAATAAGCGAGGATGCCGAGGCAAAGTTTTTTTGGATCATCGCCATGCCTATTGCCGAAGCATCCAGAAGATCGATGTTCATTTTCCCGGCGGCAAGAGCCTTCAGGCCCGCCGCGAAATACGGCAGGGCTCCTAGAAAAGTGAGAAGGGGTTTCAGGCTTTCCGGCTGTAACAGCCGGTATATATGATAGCCGATATACGACCAGCCCAGAGAAGGGCGGGATGGCTCCTCCGCGCGGCGGGGAAATTCCTCCAGATGAAGCGCCTCCAGCCCCGCGAAAATCTCCTTCGCGCCGGAGGCCCCTGTGTCATGATATATGAGGATGCTTCCCGTGCGGGGATTTATCGCGGCGCTTTTTACCGGGGGTATATCCGTGATGGCCCGGGCAAGCGCCGCGTACCGATACCGCTTTAGGACACTGGGATCAAGGCGGAACCTGATACGGCCGGGAACCTGATGAACAAGCGCCAGCCGCATTTACTGCGTGTCCGTTTTGCCGTCCCTGCGCCGCGCGTCGGACTCCGCGAGAAGGTCCTCCGCCGATTCCCTGATTGTTTCAGCCGCTTCCATAGCTTTGTCTTTCAAATCCAGGACGCCTCCAAGGGCGCGGGTACACACTCCCCGGATTTCCCGGCTTTTTTTGCACACGAGCGTTCCAAAGGCCGCTCCCGCCAGAAAAGCAAGTCCGTATTTCCACCAGTTTGTCATACATATCTCCTGTAAATAATTGGTTTTTCTATGTTTATTCTGCCATAATATTTTTAATAAAGCAAGCTAAGAAAACTTTAATACCAGAGTTTCCGTATAACCGCGCGGGCTGTCAGAAAGCGGGGGGCAGCCCTTTGCATCCGGCGTTTTTTTTCGCTATACGCAATACTATTCCGTATAGTAGCGGCAGCTTGCCACCGTCCGGCGGCAGTTCCCGGAATTTTGCCAGACAATTTTATAGTCATATACACATAGTTATACACATTCGGGCTTGCCTTGTTGACAAAATTTTGTGAACTATATAAATATATTTATATGAAATTAGATGAAAAATATGATAAATGTTATTTCAAGCGTTTATATCTTGAAATTAGCAGTTTTTATGATGATATATAATTCATATAAAAATATAAGTAGCAAAAATACGGCATTAAATGAGAATGATTAATTAAACTTGTATTGCACACATCATCCTGGTTTTACGTTTACCGAAGGGTCCATTGGGGATAAAAAAATATTCGGGAATAACAGTAAAAACAGGAGAATAGATATGGTAAGGATACATAATGATCATAACCGGGTTAGATTAAAATATTCACATGAAAAAGAGTTATTTGCAAAATTGCTTAATGAAAATTATGAAATAGAAATTATTGAAATAAAAACAAATTTAAACAGACTTGTGATTGGTCAAATAATAGTGGGAGAATATATGTTCAAGAAAAAATATAAGGTAAATAAAATAATCAAGACAATATTATATCATAATGGTGATGACGCTTTGGAAACATTTTGTAAAGAAACTGAAATAAATTTAGTAAAGTATTAGCCTTGTGAAAGAACCGAAGGTTATTGAACAAGTCTAATAGCTAAAATGGCTCAGGTTCCAGAGTAAGTTGAATGAAAACTTTCTTGACTTCTTCGACTTCGCGGTTAAAAAATTCTGTGGGGCAAGTTTAGCGCGAAGCGCCGGGGAGGCGCCCAAAATCAGAAATGGCTTCCCTTGATAGAAAAAGACCCCCGCGCTATAATCCACAAACTCATGACAAAAACCACTGTGGCACTGAAAGCGGCTTTTCCTCATACTATTCCTGTGCTGTCGGGGTATGTGTGTATGGGGATGGCTTTTGGCGTGCTGCTCCGGTCAAAGGGCTATGGCCCGCCGTGGGCGCTGGCGA
>JAISAF010000025.1 GCA_031266855.1 Spirochaetales bacterium | reverse complement strand
TGGAACCCGGTCAAGGGCGAATGCCCTTATGGGTGCAGTTATTGTTATGTTTCGCGTATATACAAACGGTTTAAGAAAGAACAAAAACCTCTTGGTCTTGATTCGTATGAAGCTACAGCAAATCTGGGAAAATATAGAACAGTTTTTGTATGCTCCGGATGCGATTTGTTTCATCCCGATGTGCCTGATATTTGGATAGAATATATAGGGCAACAGGCATTTGATTTTAGCCTCAACCGTTACATTTTGCATACAAAAAATCCGGAACGGGCCGCGAATTTCTTTTGCGATTTTCCGATAGATACTGTTCTGTGCGCAACCATTGAAAGCAACCGCCATTATCCGGAAATCAGCAGCGCGCCATCGCCGTATAAACGAATGATCGGATTACAAAAATGGCATGGCCCAAGAATGATAACTATCGAGCCGATCATGGATTTTAGTCCTGTGGAGTTTAGTATCCTGATAAATTCATGCGAACCCGAACAGGTTAATATCGGCGCGAACAGCGGTCGGAACAAGCTGCCCGAACCGTCCAGGGAAAAGGTGGAAGAGCTGATAAAACTGCTGGACCATCCTATCAAAATTCACCTTAAAAAGAACCTCTGGAGGATTTTACCGGAAAGCAGGCACTATGGGGACGCCTAAAAAAGGCCCGGGAAGGCCAAAAACAGTACCGGTCGGTAACAGAGCCGCCCAAAAAGGTAATTCTCCTCAAAAAGAGAAAAAAGGCCGCTCTACGGCCCGCTACGTTGAAGTCAAAATACGCATAACCAGGGACGAATTTGCCCGGGGATTGCCCTATTTTGGGAATGAAAAATATCTTGGAAGATTCGCGCTCGACGCGGTCCGGGAAAAAATAAACCGCTCTGAATCGCATGATAAATCCGCGCGCCTGAGCAAGCTGCTCACCGATGAAACGCTGCTGCTGCCGGTATTGAAGCATATGCAGGAAACAGGGAAATTGAACTTCCTATCTGTCCAAGGGGCGGATGTTTCCGGCGATACAAGCAGGGAGGGGGCATGACATTGCTTTCGTCATTTATATTTTGCGAAACGACATTTAAACAAATAAACGACCTGCCGGAGAATTTACGCTTGAAATTCTATGAGGCTGTTACTAATTACGGGATATACAATATTGAGCCTCATTTTACCGGCCTTGAAAACACGATATGGATTTCAATGAAAGACATAATTGATACGACAAAGGCCAAGCGGAAAGTAAAACAAAAAGCGGGAAAAGCGGGCGGGGAAGCCAAAAGAGACAAGGCTGAAAATAAACGGGCCAAGCAAACTGTAGCAGAAGATAGCAACCCCTACCAAGATGTAGCAAGCGGTAGCACCGCCAAGCAAACTGTAGCAGAAGATAGCAACCCCTACCAAGCTCTACCTAATGGTAATGGTAATGTAAATGATAATGGAAATGGGAATGAAAATGATAATGATAATGGGGCTGATTCTCATTTTTCGGATTTTTTAAAATCTGATATTTCATCCGATCCGCACCCGCCAGATCGCCTGCCGCAGCAAACTTCCCCTCCCGGCCTCATTAACAGCGACGCCCCAGCGGTTTGGGAAATAATCCGCAAGGCCTGGAACGGCCATAATTGCCGTTTTACCTGCGACAAAATCTATTTCAACCTTTCTTGTGATCAGCGGGAAAGGGTGAGGGGAAGTATGGCGACTTATACGGCGGATCAGATGGTCAGGGCGATAGGCAAGTATTTCGAGGAGCGAAAGGCGAAGCCTGACGGTTACGAATACAAGTCGTTTTACCTTTTTGTTGAAAAGGGCATGGAATTTTACGTGGAGGCATGAAGCATGGCAGCCAACAAAGAATTTCAGGACGAGGAAAAAAAAGAAGCGGCGAAACAAACACGCTTTATGCTGGTTTGCCCTTCTTGCGGAAAAACCGTGGACATGAAACGGAGGTACTGCGACTGCCACGCCGACCTTTGCAATGCAAACGCTACCGCGTCGGCTAATCCCCCGGAGGTTGGCCGGTGCAACTTTGAATCGCCGAACCTGACATGCAACGACTGCCCTGAAGACTGTATGTATTGCGCCAGTTTCGGGGAGCCTGAAACAAACAGGGCCGGTTTCGGCGGCCAGGACTGCCGGCATAAAAAAACCGGGACGGCGCGGTGTAATTGCTGCCAGTTCCAAGTGAAAATCGGCATAAAGCTTGGCTCCGTAAATTTTTTAGAGTTTGTTAGCGGCGTCCTGGAAAAGCGGAGGGCGGCGGGAAAGGCGGAGGAGGGGAAAAACCCGTGGCTGGAAGCCGCGGATATTATCCGCGGATACATGGAAAATCCAATTCTGAACCGGATCAGCCGGGAACGGGAAAGGGCGGGGTGAGGAAGAAATAGCGGTGGCATTATCCGACGCTAAAAACAAGGGGATATAACAATGGACGGAATACAGATAAGGGTGTACTGCCCTGAATGCGGGGCCGAGGTCGGAATGGTCCTGGGCAGGGAGCGGATCCCGGAGCAGCTTATCCGGATGTTTAAGATATTTAACCTTCCGGACCCGGGCGGGGAAAACGCCTATAAAGGCGAAACGGGATGCTCCTGCGGGAAGATTGTCAAGGCGACATTTGTGATTGAGGCGTTTCCCGAGGGCGAAAGAACTAAA
>JAISAF010000454.1 GCA_031266855.1 Spirochaetales bacterium | reverse complement strand
TTTACATACTTTCGTCTTTTTTATATTCCCTGTCTTCCCTTCCCTGTTTTATTGCCTCTAATATTTCGTCCATTGTAATATTTGTTTTTATTCCCTTAATACTTTCCAATGGCGATTTCAGTTCTTTTTTGTTTTCCTTTATGGAAATCAATTTAAATTTGCTCCCGTCCCGCCTTGTAATGATCACTTCTTCTTTTAATGCTGTATTTAATACTGTAGAAAAATTTTGCCTGGCCTCTGAATAATTATAAATTTTCATTTTGTTCCTCCGTCAAAACATTTATCTTCATGTCCAGCGCAACATTTTTCATTGGTATATCGAATGTTATTAAGGGGAGTTTCAGCCTTTTTGCCGTTTCCAAATAATAAGCATCGTAGGCATAAACGTTATATTTGCATGATATTTTAAGGGCTTTTTCCATATCAATGTCTAATGTTCTTATAGGAATTTGCTTAAAATCATTATAGGCATCTATTACTTCATTTTCCTTTAATTTATGTCTTTTATATAGGCTTATGAGAGCATTCCCTATTTCATAGGAAATCATCGCCGGTGATAATAGCATTGAACCCCTGGTTAATTTAATAACAATTTCTTTATTAGGTTCATTGAGTATAATTGACATTATGGCACTCGCGTCTAATAATATATTCATAAGTACAATGTACCATAATATTCCGGTAGCAGGCAAGTCCTTTGTTCGGGTTTCGTCATTGGCCGCCGGGCCGCGTTTTCGCGCGCGATTTCCGGGTCGCGGAATTATGCTGACGTAAACGCAAAGCGTAAAAAGCCTCTGAAATGAAACGCGCCGGAGGATCTGCCCGCTTACGCATCCGGGTTTTTTGGCGCGAAGCGCCAAAAAACCGCCGCTGGTGCGCGCGCCAGGGATTGCAGCGGAAAGCCCGCAGGATTTGCATTGGCAAATCCGAGGACTTGGAGCGGAAAGCCCGGTCCCGGCGCGTCCGCGCCGGGAGGCGCCCAAATCTTTGTGCTTCCCCCTTTTTTTTATTTCCGGTATGATGGGACATTATGAACAGCAAATATCCTTTTACTGAAATTGAGAAGAAATGGCAGACGTACTGGATGGCGAATAAAACTTTCGAGGTAAGCGAAGATCCGCTCGTGCCGAGGGAAAAGCGCAAATATGTTCTGGATATGTTTCCGTATCCTTCGGGGGCGGGGCTTCATGTCGGGCATCCTGAAGGTTATACGGCGACGGATATTTACTGCCGGTATTTGAGGATGAAGGGCTATAAGGTTCTGCATCCTATGGGTTTTGATTCCTTTGGGCTGCCCGCGGAGAATTACGCGATAAAGACGGGAGCGCATCCGCGGACAACCACGGAGGCGAATATTAATCGTTTCAGGACGCAGATTCAGTCGCTGGGTTTTTCCTACGACTGGTCGCGGGAGGTTTCGACCCACAGGCCGGAGTACTACAGGTGGACGCAGTGGATTTTCCTGAAACTTTTTGAGAAGGGCCTTGCCTACGAGGACGAGATTCCCATTAACTGGTGCCCGTCCTGCAAAACGGGGCTTGCCAACGAGGAGGTAAAGGACGGCGGCTGCGAAAGGTGCGGCACTCCGGTTGTGCGGCGGAATATCCGCCAGTGGATGTTGCGCATAACGAAGTACGCCCAGAAGCTTCTGGACGACCTTGACCTTCTGAACTGGCACGAATCAATTAAACTGATGCAGCGTAACTGGATAGGCCGCAGCGAGGGCGCGAATGTCGTTTTCCCGCTGGAAAAAGGCGGTGCTTCCGGCGCTTCCGGTGCTTCCATCGAAGTCTACACAACGCGGCCCGATACGCTTTTCGGCGCGACATATATGGTGCTGGCGCCTGAACACAAACTTATTGACAGTATTACCACAGCGGATCAGCGCGTGGCGGTTGATGCCTACCGGGAATCGGCAAAAATGAAAAGCGACCTGGAACGCACTGACCTCGCGAAAGACAAAACCGGCGTATTCACCGGAGCCTACGCGATTAATCCGGTAAACGGCGCGAAAATTCCCGTGTGGATTTCCGATTATATTCTGATTTCATACGGAACCGGAGCCATCATGGCCGTCCCCTCCCACGATGAACGCGACTGGGAGTTCGCCAAAAAATTCGGCCTGGAAATTATTCAGGTTGTGTCGAAGGACGGCAGCGCATACACGATGGAACGCGCGGAAATTTTCGACGGCTACGCGGTGAACTCAGGAGAGTTTAACGGCCTGACAACGGCGGAATGCAAAGCGCGAATGATCGACCTCCTCGAAAAAAAAGGCATCGGCAGACGCACCATTAACTATAAACTGCGCGACTGGGTGTTCTCCCGCCAGCGCTACTGGGGCGAACCCATACCCCTGGTACACTGCCCCTCCTGCGGCATCGTGCCGGTTCCCTACGAACAGTTGCCCCTTACCCTGCCGGAAGTGGAAAGCTACACCCCCACAGGAACAGGAGAATCCCCCCTGGCCTCGATGAAGGACTGGGTGGAAACCACATGCCCAAAATGCGGCAAACCCGCGCGGCGCGAAACCAATACCATGCCACAGTGGGCAGGTTCCTGCTGGTACTACATGCGCTTCACCGACGCGAAAAATACAAAAACCCTTGCCGGAAAAGACAAACTGGACTACTGGCTTCCGGTCGACCTGTATGTGGGCGGCGCCGAACACGCGGTACTGCATCTTCTGTACTCGCGCTTCTGGCATAAGGTTCTGTATGAAAACGGAATTGTAAGCTGCGCCGAACCCTTCATGCGGCTGGTCAACCAGGGCATGATTTTAGGCGAAGACAATCAGAAAATGTCCAAGTCCCTGGGCAACGTTCTTAACCCCGATGACATCGTACGGGACTACGGCGCGGACTCCATGCGCGTCTACGAAATGTTCATGGGCCCCTTGCAGGTCTCAAAACCCTGGTCAACCAACGGCCTTATCGGCGTTCACCGCTTTCTGGACAGGATTTGGAGAGTCTCCCAGCGCCCCCTGACAGACGATCAGCCACCCGCGCCCCTCCTCCGGCTTTTCCACAAAACCCTCAAAAAGGTCGGAAACGACACGGAAAACCTCGAATTTAACACAGCCATAGCTCAAATGATGATTTTCATCAACGAACTCTACAAAGAGGAAAAACTGCCCCGCGCGCTCTGGGAAGCCTTTGTACTCATCCTCTCGCCCTACGCACCCCACCTCGCCGAAGAACTCTGGGAACGGCTGGGCAACAAAACATCCCTCTCCGGCTTCCCCTATCCGCTCTGGGACGAAGCCCTCACCAGGGACGAGCAGGTAACGGTCGTATTCCAGGTAAACGGCAAAGTACGCGCCAGGGTGGAGTTTCCCGCAGGCATCGCCAGCGAAACGCTCAAAAAAACCGCACTGGAAAACGAACGCGTCAGGGAATACACCCAGGGAAAAACCATCGTCAAAACAATCGTTGTACCCGAAAAACTGGTAAACATTGTAGTAACATGAAAGCGTATCAAAATTATGATGGGCGCATTCCGGGGCCGCGTCAGTGGCCACTACAATCCATTCTTATCGGAAAGCGACCGTCTTCGGGCGCATTTTTTTGGGCGTGCTTTCGCCCGCCCAAAAAAACCGGGCTTTCCGCTGCAAGTCCTCGGAAGCGCCGATGCGCTTCCTGTGGGCTTTCCGCTCCAATCCCATTGCGCACGCCCAGCGCCAAATGCGCATCTGTGGATGCCTTCGCATACACAGATGCGCGGGTTTACCAGTTATGCGCAATTTGCCTCCGGCAAATTGCGCGGCGGCAGCTTGAGAACCAGGCCAGGAAATTGCCTTTGGCAATTTCCTGGGCGCATAATTGCCGCTGGCAATTATGCGCCCGCGATTTTGCTTCGCAAAATCGCGGCCTTATTCCAAAGCTGCCGCTTAAAGGAGTAATACATGAACCAGTTTGAAATACGGCGAAACAAAGTGTACGGGTATTTAGACGAAAACGGCATCGATATCTTTCTTATCGAAGACACCGAAGGAAGGCGCGCGCCCTCCCTTCGCTACCTTTCTGGCCATCCGAATGACGGTCTCCTTTTTCTGTGCAGGCGCGCAAAGGCTGTCCTTTTCCCCTGGGATACCGCTATGGCCGCGAAGTACGCGCATGCCGATGAAATCCTTCCCTATACCAGTTTTGGCCGGAATCCCCACGAGGCAATTATGGGATTCCTGCAAAGGGAGTTTTCCGGCGGCGCGCCGAAAATCGCCCTGAGCGCGGCCATGCCCTACCCCCTTGTCATACGGCTTTCCGAAGAAATCCAGAAACAGTTTCCCGGCGCCACAATCCTCTGCGACAGCAAAGGCCCCGGAGCTTTTATTGACAAAATGCGCGCCATTAAAGATCCGGAAGAAATAACCATGCTGCGAAAAGCCGCGGATATTCTGAATACGCTGTGTGAAAGGCTTGAAAAAGGCGTCCTCGGCAAAAGCCTGGTAACGGAAACCGATGCCGCCCTTTTTATCGAAAAGGAATGCCGTATTCATGGAGCCGAAGGCACAAGTTTCCCCACCCTTGCCGCCGGGCCTGATCGCAGCTTCGGCATCCACGCCTTTCCCGGCTATACCGCCGCCCCTTTCGCCGCGCCAGGCCTGTCCATTCTGGATTTCGGGGTCTCGTTTGAAGGCTATGCCGGGGATGTAACCCTTAGCTTTGCCGTGGGAAATCTTTCCCCCAAACAGAAAACCATGATCAGCCTGGTCGAGGAAGCCTATACAGCCGCGCTGGAACTGTGCAAACCCGGCGAGTCTACCGTAAAAATATCGCGGACAGTGGAACAGATTTTTGCCCGCCATGATTTTGTCATGCCCCATTCCCTGGGTCACGGCCTGGGGCTGGAAGTACACGAAGAACCTTTTCTGCGCACCGCGCAGGAAGCTGACACCATTCTGAAACCCGGCATGATTTTTACCCTCGAACCCGGCCTCTACGATCCCCAGGGAGGCGGCGTGCGCTGGGAAAACGACATACTTATTACCGCAACAGGCAAAGAAGTCCTGACACGTTCACGGATAGTGCGGATGTAAACGCGTCGCGGGCTGTGTTTTATGCGCCCGGATGCAGCCAGCCGCCGTTTTGAATAAGCATATTGTAGGCGTGGCTCTTCGCGTTTTCCAGATGTTCCCGCAGACAGGCAGCCGCTTCCGCGAAATTTTCGTTCAGAATAGCGTTGACAACCGCCATGTGTTCGGCTGTGTCGGCGGCCCAGCGGGTGGAAACCATAGTCCGTATACGATGACTCTGGAGAATCAGGTTTTCCAGAGTCCAGTGATATTATTCCAAAAGGGATTCCAAAGCGTTCCATTCATCGAGTTTTACCAAAGTATTTACCTTGCTAAGCGGCATACAAAACTTTTTGTGCTGTTCCCGGGAAAACCAATTATCCCGTCTAAGCGGTTCGTATACAGCTTCTATTGCTTTTGCTGCTGCCATAACACTTACAAGAGGATATGAAATTACTTTGAAACCCATATCAGCGAATTCTAAAGCAGGCAGACACATTGGTACGACAGGGAAGACTCCCGCCACTAAATAGAGTCTGCCAAAAAATTCACTGCCAAGCTCCCGTAATTCTTCTACTTCATAGTCATCACCTAACATGGCAAGATCCGCCCCGGCATCCAAGTAAGAATATAATCTGCGTTTAACCTCGTCCAAACCAAGATTTTTACCATCACAGCGGCTTATAATAACAAACTCTTTATCTGTCAGCACTTCCCGGGCTACTTTGATTTTTGCAATCATCTCCTTTTGGCTTATAAGCAGCTTGCCAGACATTGCTCCGCATTTTTTAGGGAAAATTTGATCTTCAATGTGTATGCCTGTGGCTCCAATACATTCAAATGCACGGATCGTCCTGGCAACATTAAACAGGCCGCCATAACCCGTATCAGCGTCAAAAATAACAGGAATATTAACGCTTCGAATAATACTCCAGGCATGATCAATTACTTCGGTCATAGTAGCGATACCAATATCCGGCTGTCCAAGGCGGGAGACTTCCAGGCCCAGTCCTGTTACATCGAGAGCCTTAAAACCCATACTTTGAATAATGCTTGCTGATAAACAATCATACGCTCCGGGCAGTACAAGATACCGCTCTGTGTCCAATAATTTACGAAAAACCTGCCGTGTTGTCATTTGACCCCTTTTTGTATTTTCGGCTATAACAGGCTTGGTAGAAACAGAGCTATCGGTGGTACATATGTCGTTATCACAATTGCCACAAGTCCTATAAGTATGTAAGGGATACACTCTTTTACGACTGCGCCAAATGGTGCATTCGCGATTTTGCAGGCAACGAAAATAGATATTGCGAAAGGAGGTGTGATAAAACCTATACTGAGATTTACCAGAACGATCCCTCCAAAATGAACAGGGTCAATACCTAACGCATGTACCGAAGGCATTAAAAGGGGTACCATAATCATAACCGCTCCGTTAATATCTATAATCATCCCCAGAAAAAGGAAAATAATATTGAGAATCAGCAAAAAAATGCCGGTACTGTGAAAGTTCTCAATGACAAATCCTGCCAATACATCGGATACTCCTATCAGCGAAACAACTCTCCCCGCTGTATTGGAAAAGACCAGAAGCATTGATATTGCAGCCGTAGAAACAGCACTGTCAATCGTAAGTTTCCAGAGACTAATCTCAATTTTTCCAATTTTAAATATTATTTTTAGTACAAAATAAACAAGACCATAAACGGCAGCAACAGCTCCGGCTTCTGTAGGGGTAAATATACCTCCATATATTCCACCGAAAATAATAATTGGCATTAATAGCGCCCCAATGGCGTTTTGGGTACTGCTTACCACATTGGCGATATACTTTGATGCGACAAATGGTTCAGGACTTTGCTTTTCATGACGCTTCCGAATAAAGTAATTAGCAACGCAATAAAGTACGCCGATCAAGATGCCAGGACCCACTGTACACAGCCAGATATCTGATATATTCACCCCTGCGCACAGGCCAAACAGAATCCCTGGAACACTAGGAGGAATTAAAATACCAAGGAAACAGGAAGATGCGACTACAGCAGCCGCATAAGCCCTGCTATAACCTCGTTTCAACATTTCGGGAATCATAACATTACCGATGGCACTAATTGTCGCCATTGCA
>JAISAF010000450.1 GCA_031266855.1 Spirochaetales bacterium | reverse complement strand
GAAAATCCGGAAGCCTGGCCCAGCGCGTTGATGTACGCGGCGGGAACGCAGGTATGGGGAAGTTCCCCGATTCCCTTTACGGGGGTTTTCGCGGTGTCGGCCAGGAATTCTATTTGCGGCGCGGGTACGTCGCAGCATGTTGGGATTCTGTACGCGGAAAACTGGCCGCGGGGGATTTCGCCGTTTATGAAATTTATGTGTTCGAATGCGGTCCAGCCAATGGCGTCGTTTATGGAGCTTTCGATATTTCTTCTGGCTTCTGTCCTGCTTAAGATTTTTCCGCCGTCAACAGCCATCCAGATGCCTTCTATTTCGGGGTTCAGGGTAAGAGGATCCATACGGAGTTCCACAACGGCGGCGGCCCAGGATATTTCGATAAACGGGTTGCCGGTAAAGGTTTCGTCCTCCCACGATGCCGGTGAAGGCGGGCGGCAGGTTTTGGAAACGGTGAGGGGCAGGGGGCTGCGGAAACGTTTTTTCTTGAGTAGTTCACAGCAGTCTTCTATAAGTTTTGTTGTAATTGTAATTCCGCGCGAGAGGATCGCGGGGCCGCCGTCCCTGCCGCTTTCGGTATTCAGGGGGGCGATATGAATATCCTTTACCGGCGTTCCGAGGGATTGCGAGACTGTTTTTTTCCATATTTCAAGCAGGGAGCCGCTTCCGGCCAGGGTGGGCTGGGAAATGGTGACTTTCCCTTCCGTGTCCATGGACAGTTCCAGGGAGACTTTTAATTTTTCCTCTTCCGCCAGGAAAAACCCGGCTCCCTGGCACCCGATGGCTATGCCGATTCCCCGCCGGCAGTCCTGTAGCCTGTTTGCGCCCTGCCTGCGCTTGCGGATAAGTTCAAAGGCCGCGTGTTTGCGGTTGAAGTCGGACATGCGCGCCGCCATATCCAGAAGTTCCGGCGGGGGCAGGCTGTCGCGGGGCAGAATGCCGCTAAGGGAGGCCTTCGTTTTGCAGAAGATGTTTGCCTTTTTCCAGTCCAGAGGGCTTTTTCCCGCCGCGTGGCACAGGCTTTCGGTCAGGGTTTCGGCGGCAAAAAGGCTTATCGCGTTTCCCATGCCGATAAAGGGTCCCAGCGGCGGGAGGTTCGTCTTTACGGCGAGTACCTCGACGCGTACCCTGGGGCAGTGGTAGGCGCCCAGAGCGGCGAAGGCGGCCCTGTCCACGGTTTGCCTGGCAAAGACCGGATACGCGCCGAAGTTCAGAAAGATGCGCACGTCGGCGGAAGCAAGATTTCCGTCCGCGTCCTGGCGCACCTGGTAGCGCAGGAGCGCCGGTGTGCGCTTGGGTGAATAGCAGAAGTCCTCTTCCTGGGAGAAGAGAATTTTGATATTCCTGCGTGTCAGCCATGCCGCCAGGGCGCCGTAGACAGCTATCAGCGAAGAGTACCAGACTTTCCCGTACAGAGACCTCTCCGGCGCGTCGGGGATCGTTACTGAAACCAGTTCGCGGGGAAGCGCCAGGACTTCGCAGAGGCTTGTATGTACGTGGGCGGGCCAGCGGCTGGAAGTAAAAATCTGGAGGGACGAGGTGTTTCCGATCCAGCGGACATACGCTCCGTGGGGCTGCGCGTAATAATGTTCCTGGAGGCCGGTAGTGTATTCCCGCATAACAGTCCGCGCCGCCTCATGTCCGGCCTGATTCGCCGCTTCGGATTTATCTCCGGGATTTCCCCCAGGATTTTCTCTCTGATTTGTTTCGGACGAAAGGGGAGGGGAGGCCGCCTTTTCTTCTTCTGATGATAATGGCGGGGATGGAGATGATGGAGAAGAAGAAGAAGTCGAAGTCGAAGTTGGAGAAGAAGATGGTAATGGTGATGATGGAGAGCCGCCATCCCCGCGCCCATCCCCGCGCTCAACCAGCCGCGTGTAGCATATATCTTCGGGTTTCAGATCTTTGAAATCATAGCGCGGGGCCTGTTCTTCGTAGTCAATAACGATCTGGTCGCTGAGATCCTCCAGAACCCTTTCATCCGGCCCGGCCAGGAGGAGGACAGGCTCGCCCTTGTACTGTATTTCTCCCGTACTTAAAACAGGAATCCGCGCGCCGAAAATAGAAATGCTGTTTTTGCCGGGAATATCCTTTGCCCGAATAATCGTAACATCGGGCGGCAGCTCAGGAAAAATCATACCACGGATTTTCCCCCGCGAAATCCGGGAGCGCTTTATCCTGATACTCAAAGCCGTCTTGTCCCTGATATCCTTAATAAAAACGCTGCGGCCCTGAAGAGTTTTTTGAATGTTCATTGCCTGTGCCTTCCCGCCCCGCGCGCCGAATCCCCCGTCCTGATCACAGCATCTATTACCCGCCGCACCTGGTCTTCCCGCATCGCGGGATAAATCGGCAGGCTAATCACCTGCTGGTAGGCAGCATAAGCGGCGGGAAAATCCTCCGCTTTGAAACCGTAACGGTTCCCGTAATAAGGATGCAGGTGCAGGGGAATAAAGTGTACGGACGTTCCTATACCCGCTTCCTGAAGTTTATCGATAAAATCGTCGCGGCTTATCGAAAGTTTTTCCCCATCAATACGCAGGAGAAAAAGGTGCCAGGCATGCCCTTCGGCATCCCTGGGCGGAATAAGGTAATCCCTTTCCGCGAAAGCCCGCCGGTAGCGCGCGGCTATCTCCTTGCGTTTTTCCAAAAACTCCCCGGCGCGTCCCAACTGCACCCGTCCCAGCGCCGCCGCGATATCTGTCATATTGTATTTAAACCCCGCTTCCATGACAGCGTAGCGCCAGGAAGCCCCCTTCTCCGTATAGCGGTTCCAGACTTCCCGGTCGATACCATGAAGCCTCATCATATCCATACGTTTCGCCGCTTCCTGATTCCGCGTTACCACCATGCCGCCCTCCCCCGTGGTAATCGTTTTTGTCGCGTAAAACGAGTACACGCCAATCCCGCCAAGGGTTCCCGCGAAGCCCCCGGCAGTCCTGGACGGGAAGGCATGCGCCGAGTCCTCCACAACCGGAATCCCGTATTCCCGCGAAAGCCCGGCAATCTCCGGCATTCCCCATACCTCGCCCCCGACATGAATAGGAAGAATCGCCCTGATGGTTCCCTTTTCCCGCGCCTTTTCTCCCGCCTTTCCCCCATTTTCCCGCGCAATCGCGTTTTCAATGCCCTGGGGATCGATATGAAAAGTCCCCGGCGCTATATCCACAAAAAGCGGATCGGCCCCCAGATGGCGTATAACACCGGCGGTGGCGGTAAAGGTATAGGGGCTGGTAATAACCCGGTCGCCCGGCCCCGTGCCAAGAGCCTCCAGGGCGAGATGCAGGCCAGCGGTAGCGGAATTGACAGCCAGGGCATACGGCGAACCCACATAGCGGGCAAACTCCTCTTCAAAGGATTTCGCCTCCGAGGCGGTTGTAAGCCAGCCGGAACGCAGAACCCGCAAAACCGCCTCTTCCTCTCCCCTGCCAATATCAGGCCGGGCAAAAGGTATAAAATCAGTATTCCGGTTCATCGGCAGGCGCCTCCAAATACGGAATAACGCTGGAAAGGATTTCCCGAAGGATTTTGCGGTTCCGGTACAGCCCGGACTGTAGCGGATCGCGGAAACAAACAGGCGCAAGCTTCGCCAATAGCTCATCCACAGCGGGAAAAGCGTTTTCCCCGCGGATAATACGGTTAATTTTTCTATAACGCGTGGTCTCCATCTTTTCGTTTGAATCCCACAGATTTTCGCTCAATTTTTCGCCCGGCCGCAAACCCACCGGAACAATAGGAATATCCTTTTCCGGCTCAAAACCATAAAAACGTATCATCTGCTCAGCAAGGTCCTTAATCAAAAGCGGATCGCCCATATCCAGAACATAGAGGTTGCCGCCCTCGCCCACGCCGCCAGCCTGCAATACCAGGGACGCAGCTTCAGGAATAGTCATAAAAAAACGGCTTGCCTCCGGGTGCGTTATCGTCAGCGGCCCCCCCTTAAGAATCTGCCTGCGAAAAAGCGGAACAATACTCCCGCGCGAACCAAGGACATTCCCAAAACGCACCACAATAAAATCCAGCCCCTCTTTCGCGCGGGCCTGTACGACAATCTCCTCCGCGATCTTTTTGGAAGCCCCATACACAGAAGCCGGGCCAACAGCCTTGTCAGTTGAAATAAAAACAACACGCTCCGACCCCGCCTCCGAAGCGGCTTCCACAAGATGGCGCGTCCCAAAAACATTATTGCGAATAACCTCCACCGGATTCGCCTCCGACATAGGCACATGCTTGTACGCGGCACAGTGGAAAATGACATCCGCCTTCAAACGGCTAAAAATAAACCGGGTATAATCCGCGTCCTTTAAATCGCCAATAACAGGTACGATGGTTGCCTTCTCGCCCACCCCCTCCTCCTGAAGAATACGCAGGTCCCTGTCGATCTCGTAAATGCTATTCTCCCCATGACCAAAAAGGTACAAACGCGAAGCCCCGCCCGAAAGAAGCTGGCGCGAAAGCTCGCTCCCGATACTGCCCCCCGCCCCCGTAATCAGCACCCGCTTTCCCCGCAGATACGCGAGGCTTTTCGTCAAATTGATAGTAACCGGACTACGCGCCAGAAGGTCCTGAGGGTCTATCTCCCGCGCCTGAATAAGATGCGCCGCGCCCTCCACAATCTGGGAAATCCCCGGCAGAATGCGGATTTTCGCGAACTCGGCCTTCTTTAAAAGCTGAAAAAGGTCTTTCAGTTTTTCCCGCGACGCCCCAGGCATAGCGATAAGAGCCTCGTCCGCGGGCGTCTGCCGCAAAAGCGAAACCACCTCCCCAATAGGCCCCAGAACAGGAACCCCCCCAATCTTTGAACCGATTTTATCCGCGTCATCATCCAGAAAAGCGACAACCCGCCCAAAAATGCCCTTGGCACAAATCTCCGAAGCAATAGCTGTTCCCGTAAAACCCGCGCCAATGATATAGATACGGTTATTCTTCTTGCTCCCCGCCATCAGCTATTCCCCTTACCGGACATAGCGGATACGCCACCCGCATCCGCCGCCTCAGGGATTTTCTCGATAATCTCAATACCCACATCAACAAGAAAACTATTCCCATACATATCAAGCTTTATTTTAGCCCGCCCCTTGCGCTTGTCAACCTTAACAATACGGCCCTCCAGCCCCTGCATCGGCCCATTCAAAACCTGAATACGGGAATCCTCATCAAAAATAACCGTAGAACTCTTAACAATCTCGCCATACGAAAGAAAATGCACAAGTAATTCCCTCTCCTCACCAGAAAGCGGCTGTATGTCGTAATTACTCTTCAAAAACCGGAAAAACCCCGGCACCTTCTTAATCTTCCAGTACGTCTGCGGCGGAACATCGCCACCAAAAAGAAAAACATAACCAGGAAAAAGCGGAGCAAGCTCCTGCCGGTATTTCCCCCTGCGCCGGACCTTCAACATCCTGCGAGGAAAAATCAGCTTCAAAGGCTGCGCCGCCATAGACTTCTCCGCGAGAGCCATAAACTTGCCCTCATCCCTGGTCCTCACCTGCACCGCGAAATAATTCATACTACCTGTTTTAAAAATATCACGTCCAGGAAAAAGATGGAAGAGCCGGGACAAAAGCCCTATGAATTTTTCCCCCATATTTTGGGCGCCTCCCCGGCGCTCCGCGCCGGGGCCGGGCTTTCCGGGACTCCGCTATCGCTCCGGCCCCGGCGCTACGCGCCGTGGCTGCTTCGCATCCCTCCAATCCCTCGCGCCGCACAGCGGCCGCACACGGCGCTCCGCGCCGTGCCGTAAACTAAAAAGGTGCCAGGTACGTTTTCTGATAGCGCATTCTAAAATATACCGTTATTACGTGAAACGAAAAAAGGTGCCTGGCACTCCCCGCTCGGCGTAGTCTCCAGACTACGCCGTATTAAAAGCAAGGCTCCAGCCTTGCACTTGTCAGCGGCAGCTCAGAACTATGCCTTCCTCCAAATCAGAATTTTTACCGCCAAGTCGAAAAAGTTAAATAAGTTTTTATAGATTTTTTTTGCTTCTTCCTTTCTTTGCTTCTTCGCTCTTGCCAGTCTTCGACTTCGCGGTGAATCTTTTCCTTTTCTGGTTTCTTCGGCTTCGCGGTTACAAAAATTCTGTGTGCGGGGCTTGCTGTTTTTGGAAAAGCGTGTTACAAATATGTACGCACAGGGAGCGCTTATGAAACGGAATGGGCTTTCAATATATAAAACAGTAACGCGGCGGGAAATCGTGTTATGCGCAAGCGTTAGGCGCAATACCCCCCCCCCAATTGCAATAGCGTTTTATTGTTCGCAATACCAAAAAACTTTCATTTTCCTCTTTTTCCCCATAAACGGGGCAGACGCCGTGATCTGCCCGTGTCATCCGGCGGTCACGAAATGGTACAGAAATTCTTGATAGGGAGATATACACGATGAAACGCAGACTGAACAAAGCGGTGTTTCTGGCGCTCTGCCTGCTGGCGGCGTTGGCGTTTGCGGGCGGCTGTAACTTTGTTATGGGGTCTGACGAACCCGAAGGCGGCGGGGGAAACCTGAGCATCAGTCTGGGCGGGGACGCCTCCACAGGAAGCAGGGCCATTATCAGCGGGGCGGACCTGCCTGCGGAAGTGCTCGCGGCGCTGCGCTACGACATGGTACTGACAGGGCCGGGCGGTGTGGTACT
>JAISAF010000422.1 GCA_031266855.1 Spirochaetales bacterium | reverse complement strand
GCGCGCACCAGCGGCTTATTGCGCTTCGCTTACCCTTGACCCGAAAAATTTTCACCGCAAAGTTGAAAAAGCCGAATAAGTATAAGATATGAAGTTTTTTAGCCCCGCCCGGCGCAGTCTCCAGACTACGCCGGGCGGAGGTTGGCTGATTTTGTTCACCAGGAACCGTCTCAAAGATACAAAAACAGGGAGTATGTCAAAGAAGAAGATAGTCAAAGCATCCTTACTTTTTAATGCTCTAATTAACGATCTAAGTTACGATATAAATGACATTAATGGCGTCTATATCAGGTTAGGCGCAATTTTACTCTAAGATTTTATGAAAAACTATGTAAAAATTATTGACAAAATAAATTAGTTATGAAATGATATATTTTTAAGGAGAAAATATGCCAAGTAAACCTTTTAGACATTCTGCCGGATTTGGTAAAAGAATTGAATATTACGTTGTTAGTTTAATGTTAAAAGAAGGACTGGATATTTTTTTACCCATGATAGATGATGACGCTATTGATGCAGTTGTTAAAAAACCTGATGGGAAATATGTAGAAATACAAATTAAGGCACGTTCAAATGATGTAAAATTTGGTGATGCGGCTTTATTTGCTGCAATAGAACATGAATATAGAGAAAATTATTGGTTTGTATTTTATTCTGAGAGGATTGATAATACAATTTTAATAATGTCATCAAAAGAATTCATAAAAGAAGCAGTTCAAAATAAAACTGGAAAAAATATTGGAAAGAGATCAATATGGTTTAATGGAAAAAATACAAAGGAAAATCGTGAACATATAAAACCTCAATTTCAAAAATATGTTGTAGAAAATTTTTGTAGAATATTAAAAGAAGACCCGGATAAAACATAAAAAGTAATGGAGTACGGTCGGTACTTCGCATAACGAGGCTGCCGGATTAATCAGTTCCGATGTTTTTTTGCCGAGATTGTCTTCGCGCCGTGTTTATCAATTCCTTATGGGATAAGGAACTACATAACTTGCGTTTTGTCGAAGACCGCCGAAAATTCCCTGAAATAGACTTTCCCGTCAGTTTCAACATGTCTGTTTACCGTCCAGCGCGAAAGCCCGCGCCGACCCGCGAACCAGCAACCGCGCCTTGATTGTAAAATTACCCGGCCTATAACCTGTGTATACGCCTAGGGCTTTTTACGTCCCGGACTACAGGACAGACCAGTGAATGTGCGTTAGCAAATTCGCTGGTTTGCCGCTGGTGCGCCGGCAGCCGGTGGCGATAAAGACGTGCACTACGCTTCGCGCCTGGTGGCAATTCCCGCAATTTTGCCGGGGCAAAATTGCGGGTGGCGCGGTTAAACGCGCGGCCTTGCGTATGCTTTGCATACGCAAGGCCGCGCCGCCGCTGGTGCGCCGCGCAAGGGATTGCAGCGGAAAGCCCACAGGATTTGCAGGGGCAAATCCGAGGACTTGGAGCGGAAAGCCCGGTCCGCCCCGAAGGGGTGGATGCGCCAATTTGTATTTTTATACACTCTTTGGAAAATCCTTGCATAAATTTACTTTTCCGTGTAAAATACCTGTGCGTCCGGATTTTTTGAAGGTGAAAGGGGTTTACTTTTGATAAAAAAGGTTCTGATTGCAAACCGGGGTGAGATCGTAAACCGCGTTATTCGAAGCTGCAACAAAATGGGGCTGGCTTCGGTTGTTGTGTATTCAGACGCGGACAGGGACGCGCGGTATATAGGCCGGGCGGCGGAGAGTTACAATATCGGGGCTGCCGCGCCGGTGAAAAGTTACCTCAATATGGACGCGCTGATTGATGCTGTGCGGAAGTCGGGGGCTGACGCGGTTCATCCCGGTTATGGTTTTTTGTCGGAGTCCGCGCCTTTTGCCAGGGCTGTGGCGGGGGCGGGGGCGAAATGGATTGGGCCGGATCCGGCTATTCTTGAGAGTATAGAATCCAAGTGCTACTGCCGGGTTATTGCGGACAGGGCCGGTGTGCCGGTAACGCCGGGTACGATTGGACTTATTCATTCGATTGACGAGATTTACGAAACGGCACAGAAGGTGGGGCTGCCGATTCTGCTCAAGCTGGATAAGGGTGGCGGCGGCAAGGGCATTGAGGAGATTGGGCGCTTTGAGTCGCGCGCGGTTACGCAGGCTGTGTTCGAGAGTATGCAGCGTATTGGCACGATGGCTTTTGTCTGCCCGGATGTGTATTTGGAGAAGGAGCTTATCGCGCCCCGTCACATTGAAGTACAGTTTATCGCCGACAACTACGGCAGCGTTGTGTGTCTGGGCGAGCGCGAGTGTTCGATCCAAAGGCGTTACCAGAAAATTATCGAGGAATCGCCTTCGGCGGTTGTTACACAGGAGGATCGGGCGAAGCTCTTCTCCTATACGGAAAAAATTATTAAGTCCATCGGGTATTCAGGCGCGGGAACCATTGAGTATCTGCGCGATAGCGGGGGCGCGTATTATTTTATGGAAATTAACGCCCGCCTCCAGGTGGAGCATCCTGTTACGGAGCTTGTTACGGGTCTTGATCTTGTGGAATGGCAGATACGGGCCGCCAGCGGCGAAAAGCTGGGGTTTACCCAGAATGATATAGACTTGTCGGGCCACGCGATTGAGTGCCGCATCTACGCGGAAGACCCCAAGACCTTCCGGCCCTCGCCGGGGACGATTACAAAACTTGTTTTCCCCGACACGAAAAAGGCGGAGATGCGCCTGGAGCATGCCATTTGGGAGGGTTATAAGGTTTCGCCTTTCTATGACCCCATGCTGTGCAAACTTGCTGTCTGGGGAAAGGACAGGGCTTCCTGTATCACAAACGTGATTCGCGCCCTGGGGGAGTTTGTTATTGAGGGAATATCCACTAACATCCCTACAGACCTTGCCATTATGCGTAACGGGAATTTCGTGGCAGGAAACTTCGCTACGAATTTTCTGAACAGCGAGCGGGTGAATATCGGCCTGGAGAATTACGTTGTTACCATTTCGCGGCAGTTCGGGTGTCCGGGAAAACCCATCGCGAAAAAGATGGCGGGGCTTCTGGGCGTGGAATACTACGACCGCGATATTCTGGAACAGGTTGCCGCGGAGATGAATCTCCCTGTGCCCAGGCTGGAACGCGATGATATTGAAGCCGAATATGTCAAACTGCTGTTCCCCCTGGGAACGGGTCCGGAAGAGGAAAAAGAAAAAATTTTCGCGGCTCAGCAAAAAATCATTCTCCAGTTCGCGGAAAAAAACTCCGGTATTTTTGTGGGCAGGTGCGCGGATTACATTCTGCGCAATCACGCGAACCTTTTCAGTATCTACCTCTACGCCCCGCGTGAGGCGCGGCGCGATTACTGCATCCGGCAGCTACATATACCGGGCGCGGACGCGGACAGGATAATGGACGAGGCGGATGAAGCGCGCCTGTCCTACAGCATGAACTACGCGAAGGTTTACAGTCAGAATGTGGAAAACAAAAATATTTCGATAGACAGCAGTTTGTTCGGCAGCATTGACGAGACGACGGACGTACTGGTATCGATGATTCGCAGGAAATTCAACCTGGCGTAATCTTTTTATATGGGGTGCACTAGTAGAGAGACAGCATTGAAACTGTGGATTTATACTTTTTGGGCGCATTTTTTGCCCGTGGATTCCACGGGCAAAAAACCGGGCTTTCCGCTCCAAGTCCTCGGAATTGCTCATGCAATTCCTGTGGGCTTTCCGCTACAATCCCTTGCGCGCGCACCAGCGGCAGACAAGCGAATTTGCTAACGCAAATTCGTGACCAGCCCCATTGCGCGCGCACCAGCGCCGGGGAGGCAGAACCGCATGTTCTTTGCTGGTAAGGATACTAGAGCTGTTCGGAAACCCCAGTTTCCGAACAGCTTACAGTTTCGATATAAAAAAGACGTAATTTGCCGCCATTTTGTGGCAAATTACGTAGACGTGCGAAAGAACCGGAAGGTTATCGAACAAGTCTAATCTTTTTTACGAAAGGACACAGGAGGCTTGAAATGGCGTATACACTGAAAGCCCACATGCCCGGCCTTGTGGCGCGGGTGGTGGTCAACGTTGGGGACAAGGTCGAAGCGGGTCAGGAACTGGCGGTGATAAACTGCATGAAAACGGAAATGAGCTGCCAGACCGAACAGGGCGGTACGGTAAAGGAAATCCTGGTGGCCGAATGGGATGAGATGGAAGTGGGCACTCCCATGATCGTTCTGGACGACTAGGGGGAACAATGGCACAGGTTGACTTAAACAGCGATCTTGGCGAGAGTTTCGGCGCATACACCATCGGCATGGACGAGCGTGTTCTGGAAGTCATTACCTCCGCCAATATAGCCTGTGGTTTTCACGCCGGAGACCCGGACATTATGCGTAAAACCGTCGCCCTCGCCCTGAAAAACAATGTGGCTATAGGAGCGCATCCTGGTTTACCGGATTTGGCTGGTTTTGGCAGGCGGAACATCGCCATCACGCCAAAAGAAGCATATACCATGATGGTCTATCAGATAGGCGCGCTTGCCGCCTTTGTAAAGGCCGAGGGCGCGAAGATGCAGCATGTCAAACCCCACGGGGCTTTGTATAATATGGCGGCGGCGGACGAAAAACTCGCCGAGGCTGTCGCCGAAGCTGTTTACCGGGTTGACGGGGACCTTATCCTTTTCGGCCTGTCGGGAAGCTGGATGATAAAAAAGGCAAAGGCCCTGGGGCTTCGGGTCGCGGAAGAGGTTTTTGCCGACAGAAGCTACCAGAAGGACGGCTCGCTTACGCCGCGCAGACAGCCGGGAGCCATGATTAGCGACGAAGAGGTGTCCCTGGCCCAGGTTTTGGGGATGGTGAAGGACGGAACCGTGAAAACCCTGCCGGGGGACATTATTCCCATCAGGGCCGATACGGTGTGCGTTCACGGCGACGGGGAACACGCGCTGGAGTTTTCCCGGAAAATCAAAGAGAGACTTATCGCGGAGGGCGTTGCCGTTTCCGCGTTTGTATAAAATCGGTTTGGAAAGTATAGAGAAATAGAGGAGATTATCATGAGTAATGGCAGCAAAAAGAGTGCATTTGCTACTGTAGGTCTGGGAGCGGCTTTTCTGATGGCTCTGTCCGCGGTAGGTCCCGGGTTTTTAACCCAGACGGTTACATTTACGGTTACCCACAAAGCGAACTTCGCCTTCGCTATTTTAGCGGTAATTATCATCGACATTATCGGCCAGCTCAACGTCTGGCGCATCATGGGCGTGTCGGCTATGCGCGGGCAGGACGTAGCCAACAAGGTATTAAAAGGCTCCGGGTATTTTCTGGCCTTCCTTGTCGCTCTGGGCGGGCTTGTGTTTAACATCGGAAACGTCGGCGGCTCCTCCCAGGGCTTGCAGGCTCTTTTCGGAATCGATACAAGCTGGTCGATTCTGACAGTCGGCCTTTCGGGCCTTATCGGCGCGTGTCTTTTCATGTTCAAAAATTCCCTGAGCGCGGTGGACAAGTTCGTCAAAATTCTGGGCGCGATTGTTATCGTAGTTCTTTTTTACGTTATGATTAAAGCCGCTCCCCCCTACGGCGAGGTTGTGGCAAAGACTTTCGTGCCCGACAGCTATGGCGCGCTGGGGATGCCCATTCTTACGCTTGTGGGCGGCACAATAGGCGGGTACATCATTTTTTCCGGCGGGCACCGCATCATCGACGCGGGCATGACGGGTAAGGAAAACCTTGCCAATATCGATAAAAGCGCGGTAAGCGGAATTCTCATTTGTACAATTGTTCGCGTCCTGCTCTTCCTTGCCGTACTGGGCGTTGTCAGTTCCGGACTCCTTGATGCCACAAGCGATGCTTTCAAAAGCAACCCCGTTCCAACAGCGTTCCATGTCGCCGCGGGAGATATTGGCCGCAGATTTTTCGGTATTGTTATGTGGGCGGCGGGCGCTACATCGATTGTCGGCGCGGCTTACACCTCCGTCAGCTTTCTCAAGACCCTGTTCGGGGCCGTAAAGAAGTACGAAAAACTTTTCATTATCGGCTTTATCGTTTTGTCGACCTTTATCATGCTGGCTTTGGGCAGGTCCCCCGCCGTACTGCTTGTTCTCGCGGGAAGCCTGAACGGCCTCATTCTGCCGATTTCTTTGGGCCTTCTTCTGTGCGGTTCCTTTCGGAAAGATGTTGTGGGCGATTACCGGCATCCCAGGATTCTGACAATTTTGGGTTTCATTATGGTTCTTTTTGTCGCTTATACCGGTATCACGTCGCTGGGCGGCATCGCGAGATTGTGGGGTTAAGGGGCGGAGTATGAGATTCCTGAACGCGGGAGATTCCGCCCTGGTTGTTGAGTTCGGCAACGAAATCTCCGAGGCGATAAACCGCACGATCAAATTTGTTACCGATGCCCTTGACAGGGCAAACCTCCAGGGAGTTCTGGATCTGACGCCGACTTACAGGTCTATTCTGATAAACTTCGATCCCTTGCGTGTCCCCGCGTCCAGCATTACGGATTTTGTAACAAAAACCCTTGCCGCCTGGTCCGGGTCTTCCGGCGCGTCAGGCGGCGAGGTCATAGAAATCCCCGTGCTCTACGGCGGCGGGATGGGGCCCGACCTGGATTTTATCTGCAAACATACGGGGCTTGGCAGCGCGGAGGTAATCCGCCGCCACTCCTCCATAGAGTACCTCATCTACATGCTGGGCTTTACGCCCGGCTTCGCGTACCTCGGCGGTATGCCGGCGGAACTTGCCACACCGCGGCTCGCAAAACCGCGGGCGCTTATCCCCGCAGGGTCTGTAGGCATAGCCGCGGCGCAGACAGGCATCTACCCTGTTGAAAGCCCCGGAGGCTGGCAGCTTCTAGGGCGCACCCCTTTGAAAATCTTTAACTACGAAAGATCCGACCCCTTCCTTCTTGCCGCGGGATCATACCTCAAATTTGTACCCATATCCGGCGAAGAATACGAGGCCATCGAAAAAGCGGAAAACGAAGGAAGTTATCAGCCGAAACGCTACAGGAAAGCGGGGTAAGTCATGGGACAAATTGTAATTACCGATCCAGGGATGAAAGCCTTTGTTGAGGATTTAGGCAGGTACGGCTACCAGCGCTACGGCGTTTCCGTATCCGGCGCCGTTGACGAGCTTGCCGCGAGGACAGCGAACTTTCTTGTGGGAAACCAGGCCGCAGAGGCCCTTATCGAAATAACCCTAAAGGGCCTGAGCCTGGAGTTCAAAACGGATACCCTTTTCGCCATAACCGGCAGCCCCTGCGAATATACCCTGAACGGAGAACCCCTGCCGCTGTGGGCCAGCCGCTACGCCGCAGCCGGAGACCTGCTCGCTGGCGGCTTTATGACCGGCGGCCTGCGGAACTACCTTGCCATAGCCGGAGGCATCGATGTCCCCCTCATCATGGGAAGCCGCTCCACAAACCTGCGGGGAAAATTCGGCGGCTACAAAGGCAGGGAACTGAAAAAAGGCGACATTCTGGAAACAGGGAACACCGCGGCGGAAAAGACGCCCAGGCCGCGGCGGGCGCTGAAAGCGTGCTGCATTCCCCGCTATGGGACAGATATAGACCTGCGCGTTATTTCAGGCCCACAGGACGAAGCGCTTACAGAGGCGGGAATGCGTACCTTCCTGAGTTCCCCCTACAAAGTAAGTTTTGACTCCGACCGCATGGGCATACGCCTGGCAGGAGAAAAAATTGAACACGTAAAAGCCGCGGACATAATCTCCGACGGCATAGCCTTTGGTTCGGTACAGGCGCCCGGAGACGGACAGCCCATCATCATGCTCGCCGAACGGCAAACCACCGGAGGCTACTGCAAAATCGCCACCGTAATTACCGCCGACCGCTCCCGCCTCGCACAGGCCCGGCCCAAATGCCTTATATGCTTTCATAAAGTAAGCATGGAAGAAGCCCTTGAAGCCCTGAAAGAATACAGAAGTTTCTTCGACAAACTGGACGAGTACTGTCCGGTGGAAAACCAGGCAAATTTATGAATAAGGAGCACGTGAAAAATACTGGCGGTATCAGGAAAAAGAGAAAAAAGCCGGCTAAAGGATAAGGCAGCGGCATTTGCCGCCACTATACAGAAAAATGTTGCGCATAACGCAAAAAATATGTTAGGCGCAAAGAGACTGGTTGCGAATTTGCTAACGCAAATCCGCTTGTCCGCCGCTGGTGCGCGCGCAAGGGATTGGAGGGATGCGAAGCAGCCCCGGCGCGGAGCGCTGGGGCCGGAGCGATAGCGGAGTCCCGCAAAGCCCGGTTTTTTTCGGTCAGGGAATT
>JAISAF010000404.1 GCA_031266855.1 Spirochaetales bacterium | reverse complement strand
ATTTCTTTAATCGCCACATGTGTACTGATTTTTGGAGGCATGGGACTAATTGAAGCGGGCCGGAAAGTGTTAAGCGCTGGAATGAGACTCCCCATGTTTTTGTTTTATATTTGCATACCGGTAGGCTGTATCCTCTGTACAATTGAACTTATTCATCAGATTGTAATCGGTCTGAAAACCTGGAAGGGGGTGGATGTATGACGTTTAGCTTATCGGTGGTATTGTTGATTCTTGCTTTCGCTGTTTTTATGGCCCTTGGTGTCCCTGTATCCTGGTCTTTGGTTCTTACCAGCCTTGTCGGCGTTTTAACAACAGCCCGCATCCCGATATCTGTCCTTGCGCAGCGTATGTTTGCGGCAGGTGAATCCTATCCTATGCTGGCAATACCCGCATTTTTTCTTGCGGGCGACATTATGTGCGAAGGTGGAATTTCCAAACGGTTGATCAATATGATTGACGCGTGGTTTGGATGGATATCGGGCAGCCTTTCCATTGTTTCAATTGCTTCGTGTACCTTGTTTGCGGCTATCTCAGGCAGCGCTACTGCAACGACTACCGCAATTGGTTCTATAATGATTCCAGAAATGGTAAAACGTGGCTACCCTCCCGAAAATGCCGGAGCATGTCAGGCAATTGGAGGTACTCTAGGCCCAATTATTCCACCTAGTATCACATTTATCTTTTATGCTACCGCCACAAACCTTTCGATTGCCAAGCTGCTGATATCGGGAATTATTCCGGGACTGGTTGCATGTTTCTTTCTTTGCGTTATGGCGTACATAATCGCTAAAGTTAAAAAATTCCCCAGGGGCAGTACCTTTGATATTAAAATGGTATTGAAAACGACCTGGGATGGTATTTTTGCCTTGTTGATGCCTGTCGTAGTTATGGGCGGGATTTATATTGGCGTCTTTACGCCTACCGAAGCGGCAGGGATTGCTGTCGCGTATGGGATTATCATCTCGCTTTTTGTTTACCGGTCAATCAACTTTGGACAATTGGTGGCGCTTATTAAGAAAACAGCCATTACTACATCCAACCTTCTAATTATGGTAACAGCGGCACAGCTTTTCGGTTGGTTTGTAGCATATTTTAACATCGCAAAATCAGTTGCGGCTCTTATCATTGCCTTGTCTGCGACTCCGCTCATATTCTGGCTTTTAGTTAATCTTACGCTGATTATCGCGGGTATGTTTATAGACGGACTGGCAACAGTTGTAATTCTTGCCCCTATTTTGCATACAGTGGCTGTTTCGTTTGGCATAGATCCTATACATTTTGGCCTTGTAGTCGTTTTTCTGCTGTGCCTGGGTAATGCCACACCTCCTTTTGGACCTACCCTGTTCATTGCGAGCGGAATATGTAAACAGTCTGTTGTGAAAGTGGCACGCGCTGTGATGCCATTCGTTTTTGTAGAAATTGCGTGCTCATTGCTGTTTTCCTTTGTTCCATCGCTTTCAACTTTTCTGCCAGGTTTGATGAAATAATGAACGGCTATGGTTCAACAATAACCAGATGAGAGAAAAGAGGGTTAGATGAAAAATTTAAAAGAATTTGCTAAATTGGAAAAACCAGTTGTCGGAACATGGGTTTCCCTGACAGATCCAGGCGTGATTGAATTTGTAAAATGGGCTGGATTTGATTTTGTATGCCTGGATAATGAATATTTTCCTTTCGATCCAAATATGATGGGTCAGATGATTAGGACTGCCAATAATCTGGAAATTCCTTTGATTATAAGAATTTCCCGCATGGAAGATATATCTACGCTTATAAATTTTGGAACGGACGGAATTATGATTCCTGATTGTACATTTGAGCGTGCAAAAGATGCCGTCGAGCGAATAAAATATGCTCCGATCGGCATGCGGTCTATGTTTGCGACATCCCGATCGATGCGTGTTTCCGGTCTTGGTTTCAAAGAATATCACAAACAGGCAAATGATCATGTTACGCTTCTTGTACAGATTGAAGGGAAGAGAGGGATGGAGGATCTTGACAAAATTCTTTCACTTGATGGTGTAGATATGGTTTGCACAGGACGCTATGATATTTCTCAATCATTAGGTGTTCCCTGTGAAGCCAACCACCCGATGGTTGATGAATTCGAGGATATTGTTATCAAAAAGACAATTGATGCAGGTAAAATTCCGTTTCTTGGAGGTAACGAAAAAGAAGCGCAGGACATTCTGTCCAGACAGAATGTCCGCATGGTAATTGTATCCAGGGATACAGCAATCCTGACAAGCGGATTCGCTAGTATTGTTACCAATTTAACTAAAAGGAGTTGACGCAAAATGAAAGATCAGTATCGCATTACCGCTGAACAGGCAACGAAGTGGGGCATATCACTATTGACAAAATGCAATTTGAATAAAGAGGATGCCGGGATTGTTGTTAATGCTTTAGTGAAATCCAATCTGAGGGGTATTGATACGCACGGGATAGAACTAATACGTCATTATGCGCGGCGTTTTACTACAATCAGGACAAGACCCATTGAGATCGTACAGGAAAATGAGACAACCTGCCTTATCGACGCGGGTGATAATTATGGCATACTTGCCTCTACTATAGCAATGAATAAAGCCATCGAAAAAGCGGAAAAGTATGGATCAGGTGTTGCTTCTGTACGGAATTCAAATCATTTTGGTGCTGCTGCTAATTACGCTCTGCTGGCTGCCGAAAAAGGGATGCTGGGTATTTCCACAACGAATGCGGGTGTACGCATTCCTCCCTGGGGCGGGAAGGATGCTTTTTTAGGAAACAATCCGGTTGCAATCGCACTTCCAGGGAGGGAATATCCTATTATTCTGGATATGGCCCTTTCGGTTGTGGCGTTTCAGAAAATTGTTATTCATGCACGGGAAGGCTGGACCCTTCCCGAAGGCTGGGCGTATGATTCCAATGGAGAACCAACTACCGATGCCAAAGCAGCTCTTAAGGGAATGCTGACACCGCTTGGCGGCTATAAGGGGGCAGGATTATCGGTCATGATGGATCTGCTATGCGGTGCAATCAGCAAAAACGGATTTGCGGATAATGTTTTATCCATTGAGGAATATGATAAACCCCGGCATGTTGGGCATTTTTTCGTTGCGATAAAAATAGCTAATTTCCTGCCGCTTGATGTATTCAAGGAATTAATTGATTCATACAGCAGGAAATTTCATGCAGTTCCAAGGAAAGATGGAATCGATCATCTTTATCTGCCTGGTGAGATTGAGCATGAAAAGTATAAGGATCGCCTCAAAAATGGATTCACTCTTACTCAGGCGACTATGGCGCACCTGAATAAGGTAGCGGACGAATTTGGAATCGAACACCTTGCCTGAATATAATCGGTACTCCCCTTGCTTTAACGGGAGAGTACCGGCTCACCGCCCCACGCTTCCAGCCATCCGTTACGCTTGCAGGTATAAAAGTCTCCTGTGCGTCATATCAGCGGCAGGAAGTTTTTAGAGATTCCCACGGATTTCCGGCTGCGGAAATCCGTGGGCCGTCTTCGGCCCGGCCTTTCACGGTTCCGGCTGCCGCCACCACGCTTATAGGCATCGGTTACGCTTGCGGCCTGGAACCAGGCCCCGGAATTGCCGTGAGGCAATTCCGGGGGCAGCTAATTGCCGGAGGCAATTAGCTGCGTATAACCAGGCGGTCGCAATTTTGGGACAAAATTGCGGGGTTTGCCACCAGGCACAGCGCGCTGCGCGCGTATTTATCACCAACCGGCTGCCGCCACCACGCTTTCAGGCATCGGTTACGCTTTCAGCCTGGAACCAGACCGCAAAATTGCGGAGCAATTTTGCGGGAGGGGGAGCGCGGATTTTTGCCGGGCAAAAATCCGCGCTCTGCTTTTACGGCTACAGTTAGGCGCTGGTGCGCGCGCGAGGGATTGGAGCGGAAAGCCCACAGGAAGCGCATGGGCGCTTCCGAGGACTTGGAGCGGAAAGCCCGGTTTTTGGCGCTTCGCGCCAAAAATGCGCCCAAGCGTCTATTTTTCGAGTTCCGCGAGGTAGCCTTGCATTTTCGCGATCCGCCTGTCTGTTTCTTCTTTCTTTGTCCGCTGCTGGGCGACTACTTCGGGCCGCGCTCTGGCAAGGAAATCGCCGCTGGAGAGCTTTTTCCCGCTTTGGACGGAATAGTCCTGAGCTTTGCGGATTTCCTTTCGCAGCCTTTCCATTTCTTTTGGCACGTCAATAACGTCGCGGATAAATACAAAAGCCTCAAAACCTGTGCCAAGAACCGCGACGCTTCCTTCTTCTTCGGCGGATTGCGTGCCAATGGAAATATCCGAAGCGCCCATAAGCAGTTTCAAAAGCCGGGACTGCCGCTGGAGAAACTCCCGCGTGGGAGAATCCGTTTCGGCTTTAACAGCAACGCGGATTTTTTTGTCGGGCGCAATGGTAAACTCGCTGCGCAGGGTACGCACGCCGCGTACAAGTTCCTGCAAAACGGCGTACCACGCCGCCTCCACGGGATACTGGCGGTTTTCAGCGTGGCGCGGAAAGGCCGCGGTAATGCAGGCTTCCCCTTTCCGCGGGAGTTTCTGGTAAATCTCTTCGGTAATAAAGGGAAGGAGCGGATGCAGAAGGCGCAGGGTCTCTTCCAGTATACTGACGAGAAGAGTTACAACCCTGTCCTTTTCAGCCCCGTCGCCTTCCCGCAGCGGAAGTTTGGTTGATTCAATATACCAGTCGCAGAACTCATTCCAGAAAAACTCGTAACAGGAAGAAGCCGCTTCGTTAAAACGGTAATTCTGGAAAGCCTCATACACGGTTTTCGCGGTTTCGTTGAGCCTGTGCAGAATCCACTTATCGACATCGCTTAGGCACAGCCGTGCGGGATCAAGAAGCTCGCGGTCTTCAAGATTCATGAGTAAATACCGCGAAGCGTTCCATAATTTATTCGCGAAGCGCGAACCTACTCCGAAACTCTGCTTTCCCACAAGGACATCCTGCCCCTGGGCGGCGAGAAAGGCCAAAGTGAAGCGCATAGCGTCCGCGCCAAACTCGTCCACAATCTCGAGCGGATCAATTCCATTACCCAAAGTCTTCGACATCTTGCGGCCCTGAAGATCGCGAACAAGACCAGTAATGTAAATATCGCGAAAGGGAACCTCCCCCATAAACTCAAGACCCGCCATAATCATACGGCTGACCCAAAAGAAAATAATATCGTAGCCCGTAACCAGAGCCGTAGTAGGATAAAACCTCTCCACATCTTCAGTCTTCCGCGGCCAGCCCAGGGTGGAAAACGGCCACAGCCAGGAAGAAAACCAGGTATCAAGCACGTCCTCGTCCTGGCTGATTCCGGCGCTTCCGCATTCAGTGCAAACAGAAGGGTCTTCTCTTAGAACCATAGTCGCGCCGCAGGAAGCGCAGGTCCACACGGGAATCCTGTGGCCCCACCAGAGCTGGCGCGAAACGCACCAGTCGCGGATATTCTCCAGCCAGTGCGTATAGGTATTCTCCCACTTGCGCGGAAAAAAAACGACCTTCCCTTCCCGCCACGCCGCCAGCGCCTTGTCCGCCATAGCCCTCATCCGCACAAACCACTGCGCCGAAAGAAAAGGTTCAATAACCGTGGAACAGCGGTAACAGTGCCCTACCTGATGAACATGCTCCCTGTCGCCCGCATACAAACCCGCATCCATCAAATCCTGAATCACCGCCGCCCGCGCGCTCTTCACATCCATGCCCCGGTATTTTTCCGGCACAGCGGCCGACAGCTTTCCATCCGGCGTCAGAATATTAATGCGTTCAAGATTATGCCGGTTCCCTACTTCCCAGTCGTTCGGATCATGCGCCGGCGTAATCTTAACAACACCCGTACCAAAAGCCATATCAACATAGGAATCCGCGATAACAGGAATCGTCCTTCCCGTAAGCGGCAGCGCAACCCTCCGGCCCACAAGACCCGTGTACCGCGCATCCTGGGGATTCACCGCCACAGCCGTATCCCCCAGCAAAGTTTCCGGCCGCGTTGTGGCAATCTCCACAAAACCCCCGCCATCCTCAAACGGATAACGGATATGATACATTTTTCCATGTACTTCCTGATGTTCCACCTCGTCATCCGACAGCGCCGTTCCGCAGGACGAACACCAGTTCACAAGATAATTCCCCTTATAAATAAGCCCCCGCTCGTAAAGACTCACAAAAACTTCCCGCACCGCGGCGGACAGCCCTTCGTCCAGCGTAAAGCGCTCACGCGTCCAGTCGCACGAAGAGCCAATCTTCTGAAGCTGCCTGATTATCGTAGCCTTATGCTCCAGCGCCACCTTCCAGGTCTCCTCCACAAATTTCTCCCGCCCAAGCTCCCGCCGTCCCGACCCCTTCGCACGCAAACGCCTTTCCACAACATTCTGCGTCGCGATACCCGCATGATCCGTCCCCGGCATCCACAGCGTCGGCTCCCCCAGCATCCGGTGAAAACGAATAACAATATCCTGTAACGAATTATTCAGCCCATGCCCCAAGTGCAGCACACCCGTAACATTCGGAGGCGGAATCACAATAACAAAAGGCTTCTTCCCCTCCACGCCCCCCGGCTCAAAATAGCCCCCATCACGCCAAAAACCGTAAATCCTGTCCTCAAAATCCCCGGGCCTGTAAGTCTTCGCCAGCTCCACCGCTTTCATCGAAAAGTCTCCTTTCATACATCTGTTCACGGGATACAGAAGAATATCAGGTTTTTACAGGAGGGGGAAGCTGCGCGCCAGAGCTCCCGCATTTACTCTTTTTCGCTTCATCATTGCGCATTTTTTTCGGTCAGGGAATTTGCGCCGCAAATTCCCTGACCGAAAAAAACCGGGCTTTCCGCTCCAATTCCTCGGATTTGCTTATGCAAATCCTGTGGGATTTCCGCTGCAATCCCTTGCGCCGCCCAGCGCCACCCCGCGAATTTGCATTCTGCAAATTCGCGGACGCATAATTGCCAAAGGCAATTATGCGCTACAACCCGGCGGAATTGATATTTTGCCTCGGCAAAATAGCAAGTCCTGAAATAGGTTGACTATCAATTCTCAGTTTAGACTCATCGCAAACACCATGAACAGACGGGGCCCGTCAGTGAAGAAAAATGGGTTCCCCTCCCGGAGGGCGTCCCCCCATTTTTCTTCACTGACACCCGCTACCTTTTTAAACAGATGCATGAGACTAATACAGATTGCTTTTTTAAGGGGTTAGTGGTAAAAACATCTAAATTGTAAACAATTTAGATGTTTTCCTGATTTTGGAGGATACTTTTTTTAAACTGAGAATTGCTGTAGGTTGACAGATTTTTATGCAACCCTACGGTGCATTTTTTTTCAGGCGCTTCATAGTTAAGGGACAGATGAGGCCGTTTGGCGTTGTACAGAAACACCGCC
>JAISAF010000057.1 GCA_031266855.1 Spirochaetales bacterium | reverse complement strand
GAAGGTAAGAACATACAGGGCGCGTTTTTTTGCCCGCGGCCGGGCAAAAAATGCGCCCGAATTCCGAATCCTCAAGCCTGATTCCAGGCCGCCGCCATCAGCCCAGATATTTTTGCAGTTCGGCGATAACTTCCCCGAAATCAAGAGGTTTTCCCACATGGCCATTCATTCCGGCGGCAAAACAGTTCTCCACATCTTCCCGGAAGACGTTTGCGGTCATAGCGATAATGGGAATGGTTTTCGCGTTCGGAAGATCCAGGGCCCTGATCCTGCGGGTGGCCTCATAACCATCCAGTTCCGGCATCTGTACATCCATAAAAATCATGGCGTAACTTTCAGGGTTCCGCGCAAACTTTTCCACAGCCTCAATTCCATTTTCCGCGCAGTCAATTTCCAGATGCGTCGGTTCAAGAAGTACCATGACAATTTCGCGGTTAATATCGATATCCTCCGCAAGAAGGATACGTTTCCCCGTGAAATCCGCTTCAACCGCCAGCGATTTTTCTTCCGCGGTAACAAGATTCTCCATACCCAGGCATTCGTTTATAGTATCGGCTATAGCCGAAGGGAATAGCGGCTTGGAAAGGAATTTATCAACACCGGCTTTTTTTGCCTCCGCCTTGATTGCGTCCCAGTCGGAGGAAGATATCATAATGACAACGGCGTTTGGAGAAGATTCCGATGAGGTGCTTTTTATACGCCGCGAAAGCTCTATTCCATCCATTACGGGCATCTTCCAGTCAATAAAGTAAATATCGTAGTGTCCGTTTTTCTCTATTAATGACAGCGCCTTTTCCGCGCTGCCGGCTGTGTCGCAGGCAAGGCCGAAACGTTTGGCAATATCTTCAAAATATTCAGCTATAAGCGGATCGTCATCCACGGACAGAATGCGGATATTACTCCACTTCGCTCCGCGGTTCAGAATACCCTGTTTTTCCTCTCCGCCCCGCCGCGCCTGTATCGTAAAGATGAAACGCGAACCCATACCGGGTTCCGATTCCACCCAAATGCTGCCCCCCATCATTTCGACGATACGTTTTGAAATCGCAAGGCCGAGGCCGGTACCGCCGAATTTCCGGGCGGTATTGGATTCCGCCTGCATAAAGGAGTTAAAAAGGCGTTTCTGCTGTTCCCGCGATATGCCTATGCCCGTGTCGCGTACTTCAATCTGGATCGTACACAGGCCGTCTTCTTCCTTCAGCAAATGACTATCCAGGCAGAGACTTCCGCCTTCAGGGGTAAACTTAATCGCGTTGGAGAGAAGGTTGGTAATAACCTGGGTAAGCCTCTGATCGTCGCCGATAAGCCGGGGAGGAATATGTTTTCCCACACGCACGGTAAAGTTCTGTTTCTTTTCCTCCACACGGAAATTAATAACATTCACCGCCTTCCTCAGAGTACGCTCGAAATTAAATTCCGTGGGAGAAAGTTCGAATTTATTAGCCTCGATTTTTGACATATCCAGCACATCGTTGATGACCCCCAGAAGGTGGGTGGACGCGTCTTCGATTTTTCCCAGACAGTAATCCTTCCGTTCCGTTTCGCGTGTTCCCTTTGCTATGGTAGTCATGCCGATAATGGCATTCATGGGAGTACGCATTTCGTGACTCATATTGGCGAGGAACTCGCTTTTTGCCCTGGCGCTGGAGAGAGCTTCCGCCTTCGCCTTGATAAGGCTCTCGATCATTTCCTGGCGAAGTATGGCGTTTGTTATAAGTATGCTTGCCGAACGCAGACTCGTTTCTTCGTCGGAGACAAACCGCCGCTCCTGTTCACAGCACTCGAAACTTATAAAACCCCGGAACTCGCCGTGCATGAAAATCGGTATAGCCAGCAGGGATACAACGCCCAGGGGAATAAGGAGGCGCTTTTCTTCTTCCGAAAAATCTTTCAGCGTTTTCTGATAACATTCCCCCTGTGAAAGTTTGTCAAACCAGCCCGCAAGCCTGGTGTAGCTCAAATCAATCTGGACGGAATTGCTGTATTCAAGAGTCGAACCTCTTTCCCATTCGTACAGAACCCTGGCATGAAGCTCTCCATCCCTGATATGGTTTTTCCAGATATAGATATTCTCCACGTCCACTGCCCGCGCCATCAGGCTCATACAGTACCACAGGTTTTTCTCAAACTCCTCTATCGTTGACTGAAGAAGGACAGTGGCAATCTCGTTGACCGCATGAAGCAGCGCGTCCTGCTTCTCCAGAATGAGGCGGGACTTTTCCTCCGATTGCCGCATCTTCTCGGTTATCTCGGCACGGGCATAGGCGGCATCTCTGGAATGCTTTTTTTCCCTCTCATACAGGGAATTCTGGAATTTGATAAGCGTACCAAGAAAGCATCCGGTAACAAGAAAAGCCTGGATTTTTTCGCCTAGCAACTGGCGATCCGTGGCAGCAATTATCCACTCAGGGAAACGGTAGCCGATATAACAGCAGATAAAAATCGTCCCGAGCTGCGCTATCATAAGCACAACGAAGCTTATACCCCGCGCGAGAATAAATACGATAGTAATGCTAAGAGCAAAATAAACCGGCAGCCCCCCGTCGATTCCGCCGATAGCAAAAAAGTTCAAAGGAAAAAGGATATCCCCAAGAATGATTGCAGTAAGCCAGCTCGACGGAGTATACATGTGAAAACGGTTATTCAGATAAAACATAACCAGAATCGACACCAATATACACGTTGTAGCAATCTGGGCTATAATGGAAACGCCTTCCACAATCCGCGCGATGATTGCCACGACACAGGCAAAAGCTCCCAGGCTGTAAATCATATTCAGGATTCTAAGCTTTAAATCCAGTTCGTCCGAAAAGATATACTTCTGTATGAATTTTCTAACTATATTCATTTTAACAATATTTCCAACGCTGTTTCCCCAAACAGCATACCATTCCGGTATAGCGCCGCCCCGCCTTTGCGCCGCCACATACCAGGAGGAAGCCGGTACAGATTTCCCGCGCCGCGGCCCCTGGAGACATGTTCATCCGAAAAACCGTCATGCGTTTTATCTCCCATATCTATTGTCTGTATGATGGCCTTCTCAAATAAATATACACAATTTTTCCAATCGTGGTTAGCCCAGGATAAGCGCACAGGAAGTTTCCGGGCGCCTCCCCGGCGCTTCGCGCCGGGGCCGGGCTTTCCGCTCCAAGTCCTCGGATTTGCATAAGCAAATCCTGCGGGCTTTCCGCTCCAATCCCTGGCGCGCGCCCAGCGGCTAAGCTGTGCCGTAAAACCAGGCCCGCAATCCATACCTCCCCCGCCCGGCGTAGTCTCCAGACTACGCCGCCTCAGAAGCAAGGCTCCAGCC
>JAISAF010000320.1 GCA_031266855.1 Spirochaetales bacterium | reverse complement strand
CCGCGAATTTGCAGAATGCAAATTCGCGGGCTGTCGCTGGGCGCGCGCAAGGGATTGTAGCGGAAAGCCCGCAGGAAGCGCTTATGCGCTTCCGAGGACTTGGAGCGGAAAGCCCGGTTCCAGGGCCGCTAACGCGGCCCTGGAATGCGCCCGAAGACGGTCGCTTTCCGATAGGAAATTTATTGTATCGGGCCGCTGACGCGGCCCACGGAATGCGCCATGAAGACACAGGAAGCGTCCCTTTTTTGTCATTCATTTGTTATCAATCTCATTCAGTCTGCGGGCCAGGACTTCATCAATATCCGAGAGAATTTTCTTTCGCAGAGTTTTTTGTGTGATTATCCTGGCGGGGCTTAACGAAAACAGTTCAGGGGCGTCGACCTCCAGACCCAGGGCCAGTTTTTCCAGCATGGGTAAAGACGGAAAACGCCTGCCGGTTTCGATCAGGGCGATATAGTTGGTGGCTGTGTTTGCCTTTTCGGCAAGCTTTTCCTGCGACAGCCCCCGCAGGTTTCGGTAGAATTTCATATTTTCCGCAAGAATTTTTCTTAAATCTGTCATTGTTCTACCTTTTCGCCGGGTTAAATCAAATGATACATATTTGATGATTACTTTTTCAAGTCCTTTATGTGCGCGTCAATAACGGCCGCGACTGTATCCTGTATCGTTTTTGTGACGACTTTTTCAAGCGTCGACTGAATATCGCTCAAAACCGCTTTGTGAAGTTTCCGTAGGTTCCCTGCGGGGGAAGGGGGCATGGAAAACAGTTCGGGGGCCTCGATGTCCAGGGCCTTCGCTATCTGTTCCAGCATTTCAGGCATCGGAAATTTCCGCATCAGCTCTATCATGGCAACATAATGGGTAGATATATTCGCCTTTTCCGCCAGCTTCGCCTGTGATAAGCCGAGAATGTGTCGCCTTTCTTTCATATTATGTGCCAGTAATTGTCTAAGGCTTGTCATGATTTCGCTTGCCAATATTAGGATAAAATAATGATTTTTATCTGCTTGACAAATTGTCTATATGATAATATAAATATGAATAAATTATTGCCTAATAAGCAATCAAATATTTTACTTTATCGAGGCACTAAAATTTTTTAAGGAGGCTTTATGGTAAAAACAGATTCGCGAAATGGCGCCGGAAGACAAAAAGTTATCAACGCTCCGCGGACAGTTCTTCTCATGGTTTGCGTGCTGCTCGTGGCAGGCTGTTCGCAAACTTCCCGGGCAGCATCGTCCGGCAGCGCGGCGGGAACGGATTGGCCTAAAAATCCAATTAAAATATATGTGGGCGCAACCACCGGGGGAGACAGCGATTTTAACGCCCGCTCGCTTATGGAACCGCTGCAAAAGGTTCTGGGGCAGCCTGTCAATGTTATTAATATTGCCGGGGGAACCGGCAGTGTTATGCTGAATGAATTTATGTCGCAGCCCCGTGATGGATATTCTTTTGCCTTGAGGCATATAGATCAGGACATCATACAGGCAAATGGCCTAACCGCGTATGACTGGAGCGATTACGAGATGACGGCTATTTATGCTGTATCGCCCGCGTATTGTTTCTGTGTAGATTCCGGCAGCAAAATCAAAAGCATGAAGGATCTGGCGGAGGCCGCAAAGGCAAACCCCGGCGGATTAAAGTTTGCCGTTAATACCGGCGGCACCAGCCACATTATGGTTATTAATTTTGCCGACGAAGCCGGCGGAATCGAGTTCAACGTCATCGACGGCGGAAGCGGTAACGAAAAACTTATTGAACTCATTGGCGGGCATGTTGATGTTACGATTTTGCCTTTCGGCGTTGTCAGGGATTACTATGAATCAGGGCAGGTCGCTATTATCGGTCACACCGCGGCGGAACGCAATCCGCTTTTCCCAAATGCCCCGACGTGTACAGAGCAGGGGTACAAGGTTGTATGGGAGATCGCGTATTCCCTGGTTGCGGCAAAGGGAACCCCGGAAGAAATTGTCGGGAAAATGACAAACGCGCTCAAGGAAATCCAGTCCGACGCGGCGTATCAAAAAGTAATCATGGACGCGTATTGCCAGACACCGTTTTATCTTAATGCCTCCGACGCGCTCACCTGGTATGCGGATGTACGCATTTCCATCGATAAATACGCCGCCCTGTTACAGGGCCGGTAAAAGGAGAAACTCACAATGGATAATCAGATTATAAAACAGCTTGCCGCATACGAAAGCGGCGTTATTACTGACGCTATGTATTTACTTGGGCTTGATCAGTGGATGACCGGCGTTCTTCCGCTTAAAAAGGACTACCGCATGTGCGGCAGGGCTTTCACGATTAAATATACCCAGGGTGTCTGCGGGGAAGCGATAGAACCTCTTGGCGTGTACGCGGTGCTTGAACAGCTTAAACCCGGCGATGTTGTCGTCATGCAGGTTGGCGTTACTGACGGCGCCATTCTCGGCGACAATTTGGTTACTTTCGCCGAACGCAGGGGTGCGGCTGGAGTTGTCCTTGACGCGCCAACCCGCGATTCCACCAACATCCTGAAACTGAATACCCCCTGCTTTACCGCGGGACGGCATTTGCGCGTGGCAAAAGAGATGGTCATCAGCGCCTTTCAGGTTCCTGTACTGTGCGGGGGAATTATCGTGAATCCCGGTGATTATATCGTCGGCGATATTGACGGAGTTATGGCGGTTCCAGAGAACAGGGCGCAGGATGTGCTTTACCAGGCCGAACG
>JAISAF010000283.1 GCA_031266855.1 Spirochaetales bacterium | reverse complement strand
GGAGAATGGCGCATCCGCGGGCATCCTCCGCCGCTGTTCCAGCAGCTTCCCCAGCCGCTCTCCGTTCAGGTCCCCGGTTAAATCCCTCAGCCATATATCGTCCTCTCCGGTAAGCCGCCGGTTCTCAATTATCTGCACCGGAAGGATATCCCCGGAAACATAATATATTCCCGGCCACCTCTCCTGTATCCCGTACCGAAGTACATCACGAAGATAGTCCAGCAGCTTCTGCGGATGAGCGCCCGTCACAAAGCTCACCGTCATATCGGTTATTTCCACATGACTGAGTACCGAATACAGCCGCGCGTATGCCCCCACCACTTTATGGAAATCCTCAACGGAAAGGTAATCCTCCGGGCTTTTGTACTCAATAAGGTTCACTTCCCGGAATATGGCTCCCACGGGATTTTCTATGACAGCCTCCTTCCGCTTTCTGACGATGACCACATCGATCCTTAAAGGCTCGGCGTTAAGCGGATGCTCGAAGGCGAAGCTCAGTACATCCCGGTAGCGGTAGAGTTCCAGCCGTATCGCGTCATAGAAGGCGGTATGCCAGGTAACAGCCTGTTTTTTTTCCTGCCCGCCGGTTTCGCTGCTGATAAATCACCTTCCTGTAAAGAAAATATAGCGTAAAAACCCATATCAGGCAATGCCCGGACAACAGCTTTAGAATTCAGGCCACGGGAATAATCGCCAAAGGCGATTATTCCCGTGGCCTGCCGCCGCGTGGCGGCGGGGCGTGGGGATGGGGCTTGCATTATGCGCAATTTACGAAAGCAAATTGTGCATAATGCAAGCACGCCGCGCAAGGGATAGAAGCGGAAAGCCCGCAGGATTTGCATTAGCAAATCCGAGGACTTGGAGCGGATAGCCCGGTTTTTTGGATGCGCGAAGCGCGTCCAAAAAATGCGCCCAAAGCCTAATGGCCGTTTTTCAGAATTACAGAATGGGCAGAAAGAATGTGAAAGCCCGGGCCTGTAGAATTTTTAGAAGCTTTCGTATAGATTTTGGAAGCGGAGGCTTTACGAAGAGGATTTTATTTAATATATTTTTCTCGAATGAATGTGAGAAATTCTATGACAAATTCTAAGTTGAAGGATAGAGATTTATGGTAAAAATTATTAGAAAAAAGATTCTGAATCCAACAGTAATACTGATGGATGTGGAAGCTCCTTTGATAGCGGCAAAGGCTGAGCCTGGGCAGTTCGTTATTCTGCGGGTCGATGCTCAGGGTGAACGCATACCTCTCACCATAGCTGACTATGACCGGCAGCGGGGAACCGTCGCAATTATTTTTCAGATTGTTGGAGCCGCAACGATGAAGCTGGGCGAGTTGAACGAGGGGGGCTCGATAGAGGATTTTGTCGGCCCGCTGGGGAATCCCACAAACTGCTCGGCGAAAAAGGTCGCGATTATCGGCGGCGGCGTGGGTTCGGCAATCGCCTATCCGGTGGCGAAGAAGTTTTTCCAGCAGGGCGCGGTTGTTCATGCCATTACTGGTTTCCGTACCAGGGATCTGATTATTCTGGAAGACGAGTTCAAAAAGGTCAGTACGGAATTTGTTCTGGTAACAGATGACGGCAGCTCCGGGCGCAAGGCCCTGGTAACTGACGCTTTGAAATCCTTTCTTGACAGGGGGGAAACCTACGATGAAGTCATTGCCATCGGCCCCCTTATTATGATGAAATTCGTGGCGGCTCTGACAAAACCCCTGGGTATTAAAACCGTGGTAAGCATGAACCCTATCATGATTGATGGAACCGGAATGTGCGGGGGCTGCCGCCTGAGCGTTGGGGGAAAAACAAAATTCGCCTGTGTTGATGGTCCCGATTTTGATGGCCATGAGATTGATTTTGCTGAGGCCATGACCAGGAACGCGATGTACCGGCCCTTTGAATCGGCCGCGCGGGATACGTTGTGCAAGCTGCTGGGTAAGGAGGCGGTATAATGCCAAACATGTCTTTGACTAGAAATGAGATGCCGGTACAGGATCCGGCTGTGCGAAAGGGCAATTTCCTTGAAGTCGCGCTGGGCTACCGGGAAGAGCAGGCTGTAGACGAGGCAAAGCGCTGCCTGGGCTGTAAGAATAAACCCTGCGTTGAAGACTGTCCTGTAAATATCGATATTCCGGCGTTTATCACTCAAATCGCCGCGGGGGAGTTTGAAAAAGCCTACGAGTCCATATCGTACTATAATTCGCTGCCCGCGATTTGCGGCAGGGTATGCCCCCAGGAAACCCAGTGTGAAGGCAAGTGCGTGCGGGGACGGAAGGGAGATCCGGTTGCCATTGGCCGGCTGGAGCGCTTTGCTGCCGATTATCACAATGCCAGGGCGGGCGACGGGGCTACGGCAGCCACCGCGTCCGCGGCAGCAGCAGGAAAGAAAACCGGAGACCGGGTAGCGGTTATCGGTTCGGGGCCTTCGGGGCTGGCCTGTGCCGGCAGCCTCGCGAAGCAGGGCTATGCTGTTACCATTTTCGAAGCCCTTCATATTGAAGGCGGGGTACTCAGTTACGGCATCCCCGAATTCCGTCTGCCCAAGGCAATCGTCAAACAGGAAATAGAAGGCTTAAAGGATATGGGTGTGGAGATTTCCTGCAACACCGTTATCGGAAAAACGCTGACTGTTGACGACCTTTTGGGAAGCCGCGGGTATAAAGCGGTATTTATCGGTTCCGGGGCCGGACTTCCGCGCTTTATGAATATTCCCGGCGAAAATCTGAACGGCGTCTACTCCGCGAATGAGTTTTTAACCCGCATTAATCTCATGAAAGCCTACACCGACGGAAGCGCTACCCCGGTTTACCGGAGCCGGAAAGTTGCCGTCGTGGGAGGCGGGAATGTCGCCATGGACGCGGCCCGCTGCGCGAAACGGCTCGGCGCGGATGTTTCCATCGTCTACCGCCGCACGGAAAAGGAACTTCCCGCGCGGCTGGAGGAAGTCGAACACGCGAAGGAAGAGGATATCCATTTTATGCTTCTGACAAATCCAACACGCATAAACGGCGACGAGAAGGGCTGGGTAAAATCAATTACCTGCGAAAAAATGGTTCTCGGCGAACCCGACGAATCCGGACGGGCGAAACCCGTTCGCCTCGCGGGAAGCGAAAGCGATATCGAGGTGGACTGCGTAATCATGGCAATCGGCACTTCTCCCAACCCGCTTATCAGAAACTCAACCTCCGGGCTGGACACGCAAAAATGGGGCGGCATTATCACCGACGAAGCAAGCGGCAAAACCAGCAGGGAAGGAGTCTATGCCGGAGGAGACGCGGTTACCGGAGCTGCCACCGTCATTCTTGCTATGGGCGCCGGGAAAAAAGCCGCCGGGGCGATTGACGCCTATTTGAAAAATAAAGCCGCGGGATAAAGGGCGCATTTTTTTGGGCGCGC
>JAISAF010000232.1 GCA_031266855.1 Spirochaetales bacterium | reverse complement strand
CGTCATATACCACGGCGGCCAGTTCAGCCCCGCCAGAGGCCTCTTCTTCAAAGCCATCGCGGCGGCCCTGCCACGGTCCTGCCCCTGGTATCACTGGGGGGATATCGACTACGGCGGTTTTTCCATGCTGGCCCGCCTGCGCCGGGAAATCAAGCCCGGTGTCATTCCCTACCGGATGAACACAGAAGAACTTATCCGCCACGCCGTTTTTGCCGCTCCCGTAACGCCCCCCTATCTTGCGAAACTCCAAAGCCTCACGCGGCAAAAAGAACTATCGGACTGCCTCCCCTGCCTTGAATACATGATCACCCGCCAGCTACGGCTGGAACAGGAAGCCCTTCTTGCCCCCGCTTCCACACCATAGAAAAATTCCATAGAAGAATTTCAGCGCGTTTTTTGCGGTCAGCGCTGGACGTTGCGGGAACCCCCGCGATTTTGCGAAGCAAAATCGCAGGGCGGATTTGCCAGTGGCAAATCCGCCGCGTAAGTGGCCCGCGCGGTTTCCGCGCGGGTGCGGGGGTAGTGTTATGCGAAATGAATATCCGGCGTCCTTGTGAATGCTTCGCATTCACAGGGACGCGCTGCCGCTGGTGCGTGCGCGAGGGATTGTAGCGGAAAGCCCACAGGAAAGCGCATCGGCGCTTTCCGAGGACTTGGAGCGGAAAGCCCGGTTTTTCCGGGCGCGCGAAAGCGCGCCCGGAAAAACGCGCCATCTTTAAAATACGTACTTCCGCTTTTCGTGGGTGGGAGAGGGGCCGCGCGTTCTTGCTGAATATTCCGGGATCGGATACAATGCGGATATGAAACATGTTTCCAAACTGATAGTTCGCAGTTACGAATGCGATAGTTACAGCCATGTCAATAACGCTGTATATCTGAATTATCTTGAATACGCGCGGATGGAGTTTCTTAAAGACAACGGTTTCAATTATAAGAGATTTGTCGCGCTGGGCTATGCCATTATTGTTGTTCGTGTTGCGATTGACTATAAACTTTCCGCTGTGCTTGATGATGAGCTTACGATAGAGACGGAGCCTGTCAAGCGGCGCACGGCGTCGGGGATGTTTCACCAGCGTATTCTTAAGGGGGAGGCTCTTGTCGCGCAGGCCGATGTTACCTGGGCTGTGCTGAACTCCCAGGGAAGGCCCTGTCCTATTCCGCCGGAGTTTGATAGTCCCGCGCTGATTCCGCGGGGGTCCTAGATTATTCCGTCCTAGATTATTCCTTCGTATACGAGTTTCTCTTCTCCGTTGAGCGTAACCTCAAGGTTATCGGCAAGGATTTCGAGCGCGCCCGGGGCCGAGGCTATGGCGACGCAGTCCGGGTTTTCCTCAAGAATGGTTTCCATGGAAAGAAGGGAATAGCCCTCTAATATGTATCCGGCTATGCTTTTCATAAATGGGCGGAAATCTTCATCGAGATTTGCTGTAACCAGAATTTCATCGCCGGTCAGCATCAGTTTCGCCGCCGCTTCCATTGCGCTGGCGGCGCGCACAACCCTGCCTGTTACCTCGCCGCCGAAGCCACGTTCGCCGCGGCACAGGATGTTGCCGAGAAAGTAGACGCGCACCATATTGGTAACAAGCGGCGTGCCTACAGGGACTCCGGCCACAACGACAACGCGGTCGGTTTTTTTCGCGTAACCGGATTTCATAAGCGCTTTCAGGCCGCGCATGATCATGTCATCGGAATCGACGCTTTCCGCGGTAACAAGGGGATAAATTCCCCAGTTCAAAAGGAGGCGTTTCTGCACCTGTTCGCAGGGAGCCGCCGCGACAATTGTTTGTACCGGCCGGTACATGGACAGGATACGCGCCGTGTTTCCTGTGCGGGTAAGGCACAGAATGGCATTTGCCCCGATTTCCTCCGCCATTACATGGGCGGCTTTTGCTGTGGCGTGGGGAATATCCGTTGAAACCGACAGGGTTTGAAAATAACGCCGCGATCTTTCGTTGTATTCCGCGGATCCTTCCACCGCGTCAATAATTCCCCGCATGACGCGCACCGCTTCTACCGGATACTTTCCCCCCGCGGTTTCGCCGGAGAGCATAACGGCGTCGGTTCCGTCGAACACGGCGTTGGCTACATCGGTCAGTTCCGCGCGGGTGGGTTTGGGATTTACTGTCATGGATTCAAGCATCTGCGTCGCGGTAACGACAATTCTGTTCGCCCGGTTGCATTTCTCAATAAGCTCTTTCTGAACCAGGGGAATCCTCTCCTCCGGTATCTGCACGCCAAGATCGCCGCGGGCAACCATGATACCGTCAGCAAAACGCAGAATCTCCTCGGCATTTTCAACCCCTTCCTCATCCTCTATTTTCGCGATGATGCGCGGCCGGATTGCTTCTTTCTCAACAAGTTTCAGCGCTTCCACAATGTCGGCGGCCTTGCGGATAAAGGAAGCCGCGATAAAATCAATATTCATCCGCAAACCAAAAAGAATATCCGCGTAATCCTGATCCGCCAAAGCAGGGAGGGAAGTGCGCACCCCAGGGACATTCACATTCTTTTTGCTGCCGACCTCGCCGCCGCTTACTACGCGGGCAAGTATCTCGCTTCCGCGGATTTCCGTTACCTGCAAATCGATAAGCCCGTCAGCTATAAAAATGTGCTTGCCCGCGCAGATCTCCTTCGGCAAAGGCTTGTAGGAAAGGCTGATTCTTCCAGGAACACACGGCGAACCGTCAACAGTCAGTGTTACCTGTTCCCCCGCCCGCAAAATAATCTTTCCATTATCCGCGACAATACCCGTGCGGATTTCCGGCCCTTTGGTATCAAGAAGAACCCCGGCGGGGATCCCCGTTTCCACACAGACCTGCCGCAGCGTTTCCATCCGCCTGCGGTGTTCCTCGTGAGTCCCGTGGGAAAAATTAAAACGGGCAACATTCATGCCGGCCTCCAGCATGGATTTGATAATTTCCGGCCTGTCCGAAGCGGGGCCCAGAGTACAAATAATTTTTGTTTTCTTCAACGTTTTCATGCTCAACCTCCATACAGTTATGCGAAACAGTCATGCCTTTAAGAATACTTTCCGTTAAAATACTTCCGTTACAGGCATACGCTTAAGAACGCCTTGCCCAGAGCTTATATGTCAAAACGCTTCGCCAGCGCAATCATTCTTCCCCCGCGCGCGTCATCCGCATACGTTATGCTATCCATAAATTCTTCCATAATGAAAATCCCGTACCCATGCTCCTGCATGGACTCAATATCCGGCCTTTCCGCCGGCGGCAAACTAAACGGCTTTCCCCCATACAGAAAACACAGGGAAAGCCAGCCGGAGTTTATTCCCGCTTCCAGGTAAAAACCGGCCGGCTCTTCACCATCATCGCGGGAAACCCCGTGCGTAATAATGTTCGAAGCGGCTTCGTTCCCCGCGAAAATGATTCTTGCCTTTTCCGCGGAGGAAATAGCCGCGCCAGGATCCGCGTCAATACACTCTCCAATAAAACTACGCACCGCCGCCAAAGAGGACATCTCTCCAGGAAAAATCCTTTCCCGCCGCACAGCCCAGCCGCCCGGAAGGTCGTGCAGTTTAACCGCAACACAGGTCAAATCATCGGCCAGGGGATTACCCTCACAGAAGTTAATAACAGCCGCCTTGACCACGCTGATGATCTCCGTCATCGCCCTATCGTAATTCTTTTCGATAATCGTGATAAGACGCTGCTCCCCGAAGAAATCCCCCTGCTGGTTACGGGCCTCGCTGATACCATCAGAATAAAAGAAAAGAATATCCCCCTCGTAGAAAGCCACCGACTGCTCTTTATGCGTTTCGTTCTCCAGAAAACCTAAAGGCGAGCTGTGCCCCTTCAACCGCCAGCACCGCTGGGTATTACAACGCAAATGAATAACCGGAGTATGCCCGCAATCAACAAAATCCAGCCGCCGGAAACGCACATTCACGCGGCTGTACGTCAAAGCAATAAAACTCTCCAGATGAATAAGTTCCGGCGTTATGCGGGAAGCAACAGCGTTTACGATATGCCTGGGACCAGGAAGAATCCCCCTGGGCTGGGACATCGCCATATTCAGCTTGACCTGGAGGAAATGATTACGCACCGCCGCCGCGATAAAAGCGCCCGGAAGCCCCTTTCCCATAACATCGCCGGAAAGTATATCAAAAGCATCATTGGAAACCCTCACCGTATTATAAAAATCCCCATCAACCTCCTGCGAAGGAATCGTAAGCGCCCGGATATCCACAGCAGGATTTCTTATATTCGGATCCCCCGTAAGAATCGTCCGCTGAATCCTCGCGCTCGTCTCCAAATCCTCTTCCCGAAGCTTTATAAGCTGAGTCTCCGCCGTCCGCAACTCTCTCTCAGTTTCCCAGCGCAGACGCAGATTCATAATATTCTGCGCAACCGATTCCAAAAGATAAATCTCTTTTTTATCCCATATCTTCCGGCTCCGCACAGCATCAAAACCAAGAAACCCATCAAGCAAACCCTTGCGGATAAGAGGAACCAGCAGCATCGAATGAACCGACCCCAGATTCATAAAGCGGCGCTCCGTCTCCGCCCCAGGCGGAACATCATCCGGCGAAGGAATATGAATATATTTCCTGGACACCAGCCCCCGCCGCCACCAGGAACAATGATCCGCAGGAAAACACCTCATACCCTTAGCCGTCGCCTTGATACCCTTCGCCCTCCATTCGTGACTCATACTGAAAAATTCTCTATCACCAGTAACAATAAAAAGGTACGCCCTGTCAATCCCAATAAACTTTCCAATATCCCTCAAAAGACTATTAATAACCCCATCGTATTTTTCACTAGTAAGATTAATAAACCGCGTAGTAATATCGTTGACAAGAGTTTCCAGCCGAAAAAAAATCTCAACCTCGCGCCTTGCCTCACGCAGCTCCATCGAGAGTTTTCTATGCCGTGCCTGTATATGAATCCAGCGCGAAAAAAAACGCATACCCCTCAGACTAAAGCCCTCCGCGCCTCTTCCCCATCAGGAAAAGTCCGAATAACCCTCGAAAGATGCACCAAATCAAACAGAATCCTAATAGCCTCACCCGCCCCATACATTACCATATCGCCATTTACCTTATGCAAATCACGAAGAATCGAAAGAAAAGCGCCCAACCCGGAACTATCAATAAACTTCAACGCCTCAATATTGAAAATAAACCTCGCCCCATCCATGATATACCGCTGCATCACGGATTTGAACTCCTTATAATTCCCCGAATCAATATGATCCACCTCAAAGGAAATCGTCAGTATATTCCCCTCAAAACTTACATTAATCATTTCCCGCTCCTTCTCTCAGGCTCTCCCCTGAATTATAAAACAAACACGCCCTTTTTGCGAGAAAAAAAAGAATCAGCACAAGGTAAAAACTATCCCCATATTTTTGGCGCCTCCCCGGCGCGCCGCGCCGGGGCCGGGCTTTCCGCTGCAAGTCCTCGGATTTGCCAATGCAAATCCTGCGGGCTTTCCGCTGCAATCCCTGGCGCGATCGGCAGATCAGAACCAGGACAAAGAATTATATCCGAGAAGTCGAAAAAGTCGAAGGTGAGTACATGAAAGTATTGATGTTCTTTTGCTTCCCCGCGCGGCGTAGTCTCCAGACTACGCCGCGTCAGGAAGCAGGGCTCCTGCCTTGCAAAACCAAGGCCACACAGCGGAGCATTTCCCACTCCGGCGTAAGCAGAGCCTGCGCCGGGGAGGGCTTTGCGGCGGTTCCGGTAGGGCCGGGAAAAGAGCCGTACCATGCTATCCTCCCGCCCCCTGTTGCTAAAACCACTAAACCAGGATATATTTAGCTCATTGAGGAGTATATGGGTACTAAAGTTAAGCCGGTACAGCCGACAGAGATAAAGGACAAGAAAATCGCCCGCGAAGTCATTCAACAGATCCGTAAGCCTATACCGGCTTCGGTTGAAAAGAAACTTGAGAAAGAAGACGAATTAATCATGAAATTCTTCAAATAGGCTGTTCCGGTGAAATTCAGCAAGACCGTTGGCAGTACCTATTTTAAGCTGGAACAATTAACTCAGGACGCGCCGATAGATGTTTTTTCCTGTTCCATTGCGGAGTATGACGAATATCTCCAAAAAGACGCCATGCGGTCCTGGAATGATCATATAGCCTTAACATGGCTTTTGCGGGAACGTTCCACCGGAAGGATAGCGTCTTATATGTCCTTGATTGCGGATGCTATCAAACTTTCGGTTTCCGAAAAAGAACTGCATGATCTCAACTATCCTTTTAAGACCATTCCCGCTATAAAGATAGCCAAACTCGCGGTCTCTCATGAGTTCAGAGGCAAATACCAGGGCATCGGCTCTTTTATGATTTCCTCAGCCCGCACCATCGCCCGTAAGTGTAACAATTATTATTGCGCCTGCCGTTTCCTCACGGTGGACGCGGATATTGAACATAACGAAGGCGTCCGTACCTTTTATGAAAAAAACGGATTCATCACTAATACTGAACTCTCTAATAAAAACCGGAAAACAATCAGCATGCGCAAAGACCTGTACCGGTAATAGTGCAGGGGCGGCAACATTTAAAGAAATTTTAACTGCGAAGCCGAAAAAGCCGAAGGTGAGTACATGAAAGTAGTGATGTTCTTTTGCTTCCCCGC
>JAISAF010000143.1 GCA_031266855.1 Spirochaetales bacterium | reverse complement strand
AATATCTCCCGCCGGCTCACCCGCTTGCGCGCCCCGTATTCCATATCGCTAAAGGTCATTTGTTTTTGCATTTTTCTAATATACCCCTTTTCCCCGATTTAATCAGCGTTGCCCTAGGGACCGCCGGGGCCTCACGGCTACCCGACACACTTAGGGCAAGATCACAATGTTGCTGTCAGGGCATAAAAAAGCCGCTGACTGTCGGTCGCGGTAACCCGCTAGCGAATTATGGTATTTTCATCATACCACAGGCGGGAAAACCTGTCAAGAGGCTATTTTATAGTCCCAGCAGTTGTTTTTTCTTTTGTTCGAACTCTTCCATGCTGATAATACCGTCATCCGCCAGGGCTTTGTATTTTCTGATTTCGTCCGCTTTAGAAACAGCGTCTGAGCCAGCCGCAGGGAGGGCTTTTATAGCCTGAACTCTTTCTTCAATGTAGTCCCTGACTTTTTCGGCCATTTCATTTTGCCCGGAAAACATGAAAGAATTTTCATCAGTCGCCGCCGCAAATGCGCCGCCGGTGCTTTCTTTTCCGCCATGCAGGGTAAACTGAATGTACCCGGAAACCAAACCAGATTTCTTAAACTGGATTGCCGTAATTGACGAGAACGGGATTGTCTTGGTTCCTTGCAGCCCTTTTGTCATCAGTCCCAGTACGCCTTTTGGAGTTATTGTAAGTTTATCCTCAAAAACCTCCAATTCGTCACTGGTACCTTTCATTTTAAAAACAGGTTCATTATTCATAATCAAACTCCTTAAAAATTTTTATACTTCATTATCGGCATTGCCGTTAATTTTCGCATGGTAGCCGCCGTTGTGTTCCCTGACCGCGACCGGGATATACCAGTCGCAACCTGTCTGCGCGTCCACCCGAAAACTGTTTTTCGTAATAACCGGGCATAAAATCATCTCAGTACTTACGATAAGCGCTCTGCCGCAGTGAAGGCATGTTTCCGCTTCCCTGTAGTTTGCCAATTCCTCTTCTTACTCCTTAGTAGTTTTATACTTCATTATCGGCATTACCGTTAATTTTCGCATGGTAACCGCCGTTGTGTTCCCGGACCATTGTGGGGATAAACCCGAAGTCCTCGACAATCTTGCGGATTTCCGTCACATAGCGTTCGATTGAAGATTTACCGGCGGCATATCCCGCGTCGTTATCCGTTACAAGGCGGGCAATATCCACCGCGAGAAAATACGCTCCGGTAAGCGGGCTTTTGGCAAGCGCGTACTCCATAATTTTATACATCTGGTTTATGCCGATTTTCCGGTTGCCGGAAAAAACCTGGTACACGCGCCCCATAAGCGCGTACGTCACCGCCTGTTCCATGCCGCCCATCTTTTGAAACATTGCCGAGATTCCCCGCGCCCGCTTTTCCACCGCGATAAAATACTTGCGGATTCTGCGCCCCTGCCCGTTGTTCTCCAGCATGGCAAGCTCCTTCGCCATGTCGAGGGAAAGAGAGTATTGCTTGCTTTTACGGTCTCCGCCATGTCCTAAAACTTGATTACTCAAATTTGAGTAATCAAAAATTTCATAGTCCTCACCGCAAACAAAGCCATATTCCTCAACTCTTCGACTGATCCAATCGCTGAATCTTGTCTCAACGGCAAGCGCCGCATGAAGTTCGCGGGCATTCACCCGTTCCTGCCCGTTCCGGTATTCGATGGCTACCGGTACCCCGTCTGTTTTGCTTGTGTTGTCCATAATATTCTCCTATAATTTCCGGCGTAACGCCGTAATTTACGCTTTGTCATTTACCCACTCTTCAATCGGTTTGACCGGGATGCCGACCTCGTGCGCGAGGCTGGCTTCTATCATCGCCCCTTTGGATTCGCTCCAGACGGGAAGCAGGGCTACGCCGTCGCTTAGCATCATAGTGCGCAAAGCCCCCCGCATCGCGGATTGCCAGTCTATACAGTCTGAAACAGGCGTCACCGGGCTCAGCGGGTGGTGCCCCGCGTTTTTCAGCCGGTTTCCCGCGTCCAAAAACTTCTTGCGGTAATCACGGTCGCCGGTTATCCGGCCTGAAATATAGATTTTCATTTCCTTCTCCTCCTCCATATCCCCTATTGGTTAGCCCTGAAAAAAGCGGCGGCAAACCCGGACGGGGTAATAGCCCGCAATGCCGCCCGGTCAAGTTTCAGGTGCGCGTATTCAGGCGGGCACTCCATCTTTGACCAGTCGCGGGCGTTGCGCCGCCCTTTCGGGCTTGTGTACATCAAAATCGGCGGGCGCTCTTTTACGGTAGGAACCGGTTCATTGAAATAGCCCCAAATATCCGTTCTTTTTACTTTCTGTTCGCCGAACTGCCATTGTTCAAAGGTGTAGTGCGGGCGGCCCAAAAACTGCCGCAGATAGCCCACGGGATTTTCCAGAGCCCAGAATTTCAGGGTGTTTTGAAGCCTGCACCGCTGGATTATCCGCAGACAGGCGTTGACCGTTTTTAACGCGCCGGCAAGATCGCGCGGGTGCGAGTTTTTTGCCCGGCTGAATTCCGTGCAGGGCGGCGCGGCGAGAATTCCGTAGACGTTTTCAGGCGGGATGTAATCAAGCACGTCATATTCGGGCAGGGTAACAAGGCGCGCGTCGTATCCCGCCTC
>JAISAF010000136.1 GCA_031266855.1 Spirochaetales bacterium | reverse complement strand
CCGTTTAATAATGTTTGGCAGAAATGATTTTGAAAAGATGGTTTCTAAAAAATTTAATTATCCAAAAGGCTTAAATGGAACAATGGAAATAGCCTTTAATTTAAAAAATTATGATGAAGGAGATGAAGAATATAAACGCCTTGAGGATTTAGGCGTTGAAAGCGTTTTCCCTCCGACAACAATGCCTTGGGGACAGCGAACTTGTTATGTGACCGACCTGGAAGGAAATTTATTGGAAATTGGCTCATTTGGAGCATAAAATGGCAAGTGATTTAGATAATGTTCAATATGTTATTGACCAAATAAAAACCGATGGAGCAATAACGTATAAGAAAATGTTCGGAGAATATATAATATATTTGAATAATAAACCGGTTGTAATGGTTTGTGATAATACGGCATATGTAAAAATGCTTGATTGTATAAAACCGTTAATGGAAAATATGGAAACAGGGTTTCCGTATGAAGGCGCAAAAGAACATTATATTGTAAATGTTGACGATAGTGAGCATTTAAGTAATGTAGTCATAGTATTGGAAAAGAATGTGCCAATACCAAAAAAGAAAAAGAAATAAAAGCCCGCCGTGCCGTCCATGGCACGGCACGGCGTAGCAATTTTTACGTCGCATAACAGGCCTGTTTACGCTTCGCCGCCAGCAGGCGGCTCGGGGTTCCGTTCGGCCAGGTCATTCGCTACGCTCCATTCCCGCGCCGCCAGTCCGGCACATTTTGTCCGCCCTGCAAATGCTTCGCATTTGCTTATTCCTGAGCGGCGGCAGCCGGTGGTGATAAAGACGTGCACAGCGCGTTACGCGCTGTGCACGCTTAGCCGCTGGTGCGCGCGCAAGGGATAGAAGTGGAAATCCTTTTTTACCGCGAAGCGGTAAAAAAGATTGGAACGGAAAGCCCGTTTTCCGGCGCGAAGCGCCGGAAATGCGCCCCGAAGAATTTTCGTGATGGTAAATCGCCGGCTTATGCATGAGGCCTTGACACTGCCGCCGCGTTTCTCTATTCTGATTATGGCATTGATCGGGAATAGAGTAACCGGCATACTGCGCCATAAGAGAGGGAAGCCCGCGGCTGAGAGGTTTCCTGGTGTAAGCGCGGGCGAACACCACCCCGGGAGCCGTTGCGGTTTTAATTGAGGTGCGGGGAATCCGCGGGGGGAAAACTGTTTTTTCCCGAAGGAAGGCCCTGAAGTAAGGTGGAACCGCGGAAGAAGCCCCGGCGCTCTTTCGTCCTTGCATTTTCCGCTGGAAATTTTCCGGCGGTTTGTGGAAGGACGTGGAACGCGGGGGCTTTTTTTTAGCCTGCGGATTATCGGGCTGAAAAAAGGCGGGACGAATTAAGGAGGAAGCAATGGAACAAAAGGAAAGACTTGAGGTGGCGCGCCATTCGACTTCGCATATCATGGCGGAAGCCGTACTGCGCATGTTCCCGGACGCGAAAATCGCCATTGGGCCGGCAATCGAGAACGGCTTTTACTACGATTTTGATTTGCCCAGGAATCTGACAAATGAGGATCTGGGCGTCATCGAGGAAAATATGCGTTCCATTATGAGGGAAGGCGTTTCTTTTACGCGGGAAACCGTTTCCCGCGAGGAGGCGCGCGGGCGTTTTGCCAGCCAGCCTTACAAGCTGGAACTGTTAGACGCTATCCCGCAGGGAGAGGAAGTAAGCATTTATACCTCCGGTCATTTTACCGACCTGTGCCGGGGGCCGCATGTGGAGTCGGCGAAGGAACTCAATCCAGAGGCTTTTAAGCTGCTTTCCATAGCGGGCGCGTACTGGCGCGGAGACGAAAAGAACAGGATGTTGCAGCGCGTCTACGGTACGGCCTGGCTTTCCCGGCAGGATTTACGGGATTACCTTACCAGGCTTGAGGAAATCGAGAAACGCGACCACCGCCGCCTGGGCAGGGAGCTTGACCTTTTTTCCACGCACGAGGAGGCGGGGCCGGGCCTTATCTACTGGCACCCCAAGGGGGGGCGTGTCCGGCAAACTATCGAGGATTACTGGCGGGAGCAGCACAGGAAGAACGGCTACGAGCTTTTGTATACCCCGCATATTGGCCGTTCCTGGCTGTGGCAAACCTCCGGTCATTTGGGGCATTACCGGGAGAACATGTACGCGCCTATGGAGATTGACGACCAGGACTACTACCTCAAGCCTATGAACTGCCCCTTTCATATTCTGATTTACCAGGCGGCGATCCGTTCCTACCGCGACCTTCCCCTGCGCTGGGCAGAGCTGGGTACGGTGTACCGCTATGAACGCTCCGGGGTTTTACACGGACTTTTGAGGGTACGCGGTTTTACCCAGGACGACGCGCATATTTTCTGCTCGCCCGATCAAATCGAAAGCGAGATTCTTGAAGTGCTGCGTTTCTCCCTGCGCATCTGGAAGGACTTCGGCTTTCAGGATATCAGGGCCTACCTCGCGACCAAACCGAAAAGCTCCGTAGGCGAAGAGGCGGACTGGAATATCGCCACCGAGTCCCTGAAAAAAGCGATACAAACCGAAGGGCTTTCCTTTGAAATTGACGAGGGCGGCGGCGCTTTTTACGGGCCGAAAATCGATTTGAAAATCAAGGACGCTCTTGGCCGCGAATGGCAGATGACGACGATACAGTTCGACTTTAACGAACCAGCCCGCTTCGATATGAGTTTCGTCGACTCGGATGGAAAACAGAAACGCCCCTTCATGGTACACCGCGCGCTTCTGGGTTCGCTGGAACGCTTTTTCGGCGTCCTTATCGAACATTACGGCGGCGCTTTCCCCGTGTGGCTCGCCCCGGTGCAGGCGGTAGTCATACCCGTGGCCCCGCCATTTAACGATTACGCAAGCTCGGTTTCCCGCCTCCTGTGTTCCGCCGGATTGCGCGCGCAGGCTGATCTTTCCGACACCCGGATGAACGCGAAAATCCGCGGTTCCCAGGCGCAGAAAGTTCCCTACATGCTTGTCGTTGGCGCCAGCGAGCAGCAGTCCGCCACCGTATCCATACGCACCAGGGAAGGCGGACAAATGAACAATATGCCCACGGACGAATTTGTGAAATTCATTACGGCAAAAGTCGCGGCAAAGGAAACGCTGTAGAAAAGGGCAGGGGGAATGCGCCGCATAATATGGGCGCATCGCCGCTGCGCGGCGACCGGGCTTTCCGCTCCAAGTCCTCGGAAAGCGCCGATGCGCTTTCCTGCGGGCTTTCCACTTCAATCCCTTGCGCGCGCACCAGCGGCTAAGCTATGCCGTAAACGCAGACCCGCAAAACCGTATAAACTATTAAAAAAAAAACCCCGCAAAGTCGCGGAAGTTAAATAAGTAAAGAAATGGATCACTTCTTTCGTGGCTCTCTTTCTTCGACTTTTTCGACTTCGCGGTTTAAAAAATCTGTGTTTAGTCAGGCGGCAGTCTGGTTATGCGCAGGATATTCCTGTTTTTATTTCTATGTATTTATCGAATAATTCAGATTTCTTAACATATTCTGTAATAAATTGATTCTCTTCATAATTTTCCAGAAATCCAAAAAAATTCAGAAATCTGTCAAATGCTCTTCTTGCATAGCAAATATGATATTCCGTATTTATTCCCACATATTCCTTGAAGAACGCCTGGAAATATTTATTCGCGTAAAAAAGGCTTTCCTGTTTCGTGTCTCCATATTTTGCTAGTAAATAAACCGTATAATAACATCCAAACTGGCCTACCTTTTCATCTCCAAATCGATCAAAGTATGCCCAATTGAACTTTGAACAAAATGTCCTTAAAATGAGCGGCAGATAATTTTCTGTTGTCAGTATCTTTTTCCCGGCATCCGTCAGGCTTATTTTCCCATTTCTCTTTTTTATTAACCGGCTTATTTGACATACTATATTTGTTAATTCAATTGTCACTGAGTCTGTTTCCTTGGTCAATTTTGTTATTCCCGCTTCTATATCGCGGTCTGAAATAAATTTTTGGGAATACAGCTCCTTTACAATAGCTGGCGGAAGATTTCCGGCTTTTGTTAGTTTAATTTCTTTGTTTGCTTCAATTAAATTGAGATAATATGATATTTGTTTTATGAGCGGAATATCAGAGCCTTTATTGTCTTTGATCCTTATCATGTTTTCATCGCAGTGGTGATACAATAATTTACGCATCTGTGCCGGGGATAATCCGTCAAAATCCTTTTGTCCCGTATTATTATATTTATTGGTTAATTTCTCCAGTTCGTTATTTATAACGGCAAGAGGGAACCCATCAAATGTTTTCAGGATTTGTTCAGCGTCTTTCTTAAAATTGTCATCCATTTTTTCATCCTATAACGTACTGATAGTTCTGTAAAGGGTTTTAGGGCCGCTAAAAATCAGAATTTTTACCACGAAGCCGGAAAAGCCGGCGAAGGATACCTGAAAGTGTTGAATCTTCTCTTTCTTTTTAACTTCCCCGCCTTTGCCCGTCCCCGCCTTTGCCCGTCCCCGCCCTTGCCCGTCCCCGCCTTTGCCCGTTTTCGACTTCGCGGTTCATTTTTCCCCTTTGTGATTCAACTCCTCCCCTGGCCAGCCCTGCTGGCGGCGGATTTCGTACATCAGTATTCCGCCGGCTACGGATACATTCAGGGAGTCGATATGCCCGCGGGTGGGAATGCGGATAAGAACATCGCAGGTTTCGCGGACAAGGCGGGAAAGCCCTTTGCCTTCACTGCCAAGAACCAGGACGGCGTTCCCGTTTAATCCGCTTTGCGCGGCGGGCTGTCCGTCCATATCCGCGCCGTAAATCCAGAAACCGGCTTTTTTCATCTGTTCCAGGGCGCGGACCAGATTCGTTACCTCGAAAAGCGGAACAAAAGCGCTTGCCCCGGAGGAAATATTCGCCACAATATCAGAGTCCCGCGCGTTCCTTCTGCCCGGAACGATGAGGGCGTCCACGCCAAAAAGGTCGGCGGAGCGCACTAGGGCTCCCAGATTGTGAACATCGGTAACGCCGTCAAGGGCCGCAAGCAGGGCGCCGGAGCCGCGCGGATGCGCCAGAAAATCCTCGAATGTAGCATGGCGGGACAGCGGGGCGGAACGCAGTTCCAGAACCAGTCCCCGGTGCGCGCCCGCGAGGGGAAGACTGTCCAGATACTTCGCGTCCGTCCATTGTACCGGAATGCCCGAACCGGCGGCCAGCCGGGTAATTTCGAGTATCCGGCGGTTTTTCAGCGCGGCGTGAAGAACAAGCCCGTTGCCGCTTTTTCGTACATATTCTTCTATCGCGTGATATCCGGTAATGAAACTCGTGGGGCCGCCGTTATCGTTTGTCCGGGCCATAGTCCCTGGTAAAGTCTATTACTCCGTCGAAGTCCTTATCCTGCTCATAGCGTTCCACGTAAATGCCTTCGCGGATAAAAACCCACAGGTCAATCCTGCCGTCGTAATTTGAGTCCGTTTCTTCGCGCACGGGAACGCCGTTTTTGTAATAACACAGATCGTCCATTAATCCGTCGTGATTCATGTCAATTTCCTCGTAAATTTTGTCTCCCTGACGGTTTAACAGCATAATGTGATCTATCTTTCCGCTATTGTCGGAATCTATTTCCAGCCAGCGTGTCTGTGCCGTTGTTAGAAGTTTGCGCGCTTCCATGCGCAGAAGTTCTATATCCGTTACCGGCGAGGCGGCAAAAAGCGACGCGCCGCACAGCAGGGCAAGGATAAAAGCAGCGGGAATGGTTTTTTTCATATACGTCCTCCTTTCCGATATTATCGGGCGCGGGGCGGGATTGGTTTATGGGAAGCTCTAAAAACTTTCCTGATATGATTTTCCGGCAGTTTCATACAAAATAAGAATTTTTACCGCTAAGTCGAAGAAGTTCCGGTACAAAGCCACGTTTTCTCTCCCTTTTTTGCTTCTTCGCTTTTGCCCGTCTTCGCTTTTGCCCGTCTTCGACCTTGCCAGTCTTCGACTTCGTAGTGAATTTTTTCTTCACAAACATGCCGCTTTTACAACAGGGGTTTAAAGCTGCAAGCGTAACGGTTTGCTGTAATCGTGGTGGCGGCAGTCGGTGGTGATAAAGACGTGCACTTCGCTACGCTACACGCTTGGTGACAGACCATGCAATTTTACTCCGGTAAAATTGCGCCCGCATGATTGTACGCGCATAATTGCCGAACAGCAATTATGCATCCACGAAATTGCCTTTGGCAATTTCGTGGCCTGGTTTTGAGCTGTCGCTGCGCAAGGGATTGTAGCGGGAATCCTTTTGGCGTAGCCAAAAGATTGAAGCGGAAAGCCCGGTTTGCGGCGTTTTACGCCGCAAATGCGCCTGAAGATAGTCGCTTTCTGATGAGAAATTTATTGTAGTGGGCGCTTACGCGCCCCCGGAATGTGCCCAAATTCCAAATTACAATGGGGTTTTTGAACAGGTTCTTAGAGCCTGTTCAATATCTCCTTATAAG
>JAISAF010000132.1 GCA_031266855.1 Spirochaetales bacterium | reverse complement strand
CTTCTTGATAAACACAGGACGGATGCGCTTGCGGCTGACTGGCTGCCTGTGGCGGTTTTTTGCGGGGGCTGCGACAGGGATACAACCTCGGTACTGTCCTGGGATGGCGGCTATGGGCTTGAGTACCGCTGTGATTCCTGCGGGCGGCATGAGACAGTGGATTTGCGCGCGACGGCTTTGGTTAAGCTGCCCTGGCGCGTTGACTGGCCTATGCGCTGGGCATACGAGGGCGTCGATTTTGAACCGGCGGGTAAGGACCATCACTCGGAGGGTGGTTCTTTTGATACGGCAAAGGAAATTGTTCAGCGCATATTTGACTGTCCGCCGCCGGTGAGTTTTCAGTACGACTTTATCCGTATCAAGGGGCGGGGAGGAAAAATCTCTTCGTCCTCCGGCGATGTAATTGATTTGAAAGATGTTCTTGAAGTCTACACGCCTGATGTTACGCGCTATCTTTTCGCGGGTACGCGGCCCAATACGGAATTCGCCATTTCCTTTGATTTGGATGTTATTAAAATCTACGAGGATTACGATAGAACCGAGCGTATTTATTTCGGGGCGGAGAGCGCCGATGAAAAAAAGCGCGAAAAGGAAAAACGTATTTACGAGCTTTCGCAGGTCGCCGACGTGCCGGACGCGATGCCGTTCCAGGCGCCTTTCCGCCATCTGTGCAGCCTTTTGCAGATAAACTGCGGCGATATTGAAAAGACGCTGGACGCCCTGCCCGGCCTGCAGCCTTGTCAGCGGGACAGGACGCGCGCGCGTGCCGAATGCGCCTGGCGCTGGATTACGGGTTTCGCGCCCGAGGATTTCCGGTTTTCCCTGCGTTCCGCGGATGAGGAGCCTGTCGCTGTGAGCGGGGCCGCGCGGGCTGTTATCCGCGAACTGCGGGAAATCATTGATACGGGCTTTGCCGCGCTGGACGAGAAGTCCCTTGGCGAAGCGGTGTATACCGCCTGCGGCAACGCGGGTCTTGAACCGAAGGCTTTTTTCCCTGAAATTTACCGGGTACTTATCGGCAAGGATAAGGGGCCCCGGCTTGCGGCTTTTATTCTAATCGTAGGCCGCGAGCGGATTCTTGATATTCTCAAAGCGTATTAAGCGCGCAGCAGGAAAATCCGCCATGAGATGCCATGAGCCGTAATTTCCAGACCGCGGGAATCGTTTTGAAAAACAACCGTTTTGGGGAAATTCACAAAGGGGTTATTTTGCTTTCACCCGAACACGGTCTTCTCAGCGCGGTTGCCTACGGCGCCTGTTCCGCGAAAGGAAAACTGCGTAGCGTTACCAATCCTCTGTGTGCGGGGACGTTTTTCCTTTATCGCGATCCGGTAAAGGACAGTATAAAAATTACCGACATGGACTGCCGCGATTTTTTTGAGGGCGTGCGCTCCGGCATCGTAAAGTTTTTTACCGCTTCGGTATGGCTGGAAATAATTCTGAAAACTTTCGGAGGCGACGCCGAGGAGACTTTTTCGCTTTTGCTTGAAAGCCTCCGCCTTCTTGACGCCTGCACGGAGGATAGCGCCTCACGGTTTCTTGTGCAGTTTCTCTGGCGCTACCTTGAACTGGCCGGGGCCGCTCCGGCGACGGATGTCTGCGCGGGCTGCGGGGAAACCCGGAGTGAAAACCAGGGACTTGTTTACTATAGGGGCGCTTCGGGTTTTTTTTGCCGGGAGTGCGCCGCTAGTTCGCGGGAGTCCGTTTTCCTTTCAGCCGGGGCTTTGGGCTGTCTGCGCTACAGCCGGGGGCTTCCTCTGGAAAAAGCCGCCGCCTGTAGCCCGGACGCGGCCTCGTTTGCCGCCTTGAAGAAGGCCATGCTTTTTCTTGCCGAAGACTTCGCCGGCGGCCCGCTGAACTCAATCAGGACGGGGAAAGGAATACTGTAACAGCTAAAGAATTTCTCATGGGCGTATCCCCGCCGTTGGCGGGGCCGGGCTTTCCGCTCCAAGTCCTCGGAATTGCTAATGCAATTCCTGTGGGCTTTCCGCTTCAATCCCTTACGCGCGCACCAGCGGCAGCGCCCGGAAATTGCCATTGGCAATTTCCGGGCCTGTCTCTGAGCTGCCGCTCAAAATTGCGTGGCCTGCCGCCGCACAGCGGCTAACTGTAGCCGTAAACGCAAGTCCCCCGTGCGTGGCTGGTAACAGGCGCTTTTTCCCGTGGAATCCTCCCCGCATTTTCCTGCAATGTTAAATACCGGGCGGCGATGCTCTGCCTTGTTTATGAGCTATATTATTAAATATAGTTACTAAATTTAATTGACAAATGACAAAAGCCGGTCTACTCTGAATCAAGTCTCATTTTTTGATAATGCTTTCTACAATTGGATACTTTACCGCAATGAAAGGAGGATGAAGATGTTCAGAAAATTTTGTATGGTGTGGTTTGCGTTAATCGTGATTGCTTCGCTGTCAGCCGGAGGAAGCGGCGAAAGCTCCTCCGCGGCGGACAAGTCCGTAACACTGAAATTCAACTGCGTCAAGCCCAGTACGGATGTTCAGTACGAATGGTATGGCAGGTACTTCAAGGAGGTCGAGGCCGCTACCGGGGGAGTTATACAGACGCAGCTCTATCCCGCGGAAGCGCTGGGCAAGGCGGTCGATGTTCTTGAACAGGCGTCTCAGGGGGAATCCGTTATCGCCCATGTTGATGTAGGGCATCTGGCGAACTACATCCCTGATTTCAGCATGTTAATGGTTCCCTACCTGATGCAGAGTCCCAATGAGGTTCTTGTCCTGTGGAATTCCGACATAGCAAAAGACCTGTGTACTCAGCTTGAAGGTAAAGGTCTGCATTATATGCTGATGGGCTATGAGGGAACCCGCAGCATGATTACCAAAGTCCCAGTAAAAACACGCGCGGATGTGAACCGGCTGAAACTCCGCTGCGCGGTAGCGCCGCTGTGGAATTTCCTTGTCCGGGTTCTGGGCGGGAATCCCACTAATATAGCCATGAGCGAGACCTATCAGGCGCTTTCCCAGGGAGTCGCTGATGGCGCCGAGGGTATATTTGCGTCAATGTATACCAATAAATGGTACGAAGTGCTGAAATATGTAACAAAGACGGAACACATGATCGGCTATACCTCAATTGTCATGTCTTCCAAAATTCACAGCGGTCTGTCCGCCGATGTGCGCGCGGCGCTGTCCAAAGTTTCCGAAAACTACATGGATGAATTTGTCAGGCTGGCCGATGAGGTTGAACAGCAATATGTCGAGGAACTGAAAAAAGGCGGCGTTACCTTTGCCGAGATAGATAAAACTGAATTTATCGAAGCCGCAAAGAAAGCTCCCGAAGCTTTTCCCGAATGGACGCCAGGTCTTTACGACAAACTGTTGGCGGCTATGGCCGCGGCCCGGGGGAAATAGCGGAAAACTGTTCAAAAAAGTGAAAACGGAGGAGTTCCCGGATTTTTTTCAGAACGCCCGCCCGCGCATGTATGAAAACGCGGGCGGCGATCGATGCTTCTAAGAGCCTGTTCAATATCTGGTAAAATCCCGGGCGCGCGAGGGGGCTGGTCGCAAAATTGCATACGCAATTTTGCTGCTCGCCCATGCGTCCTGGCTGGCCGCGAATTTGCATTCTGCAAATTCGCTCGCTGCGCGGCGCAAGGGATTGCAGCGGAAAGCCCACAGGATTTGCATAAGCAAATCCGAGGACTTGGAGCGGAAAGCCCGGTTTTTTGCGGTTAGGGAATTTGCGGCGCAAATTCCCTAACCGCAAAAAATGCGCCCAAATTCCGAATTATAAATGAGTTGTTGAACAGGCTCTAAATAAGAAATCACAAAAGTGATTCGGCATACGGCTTTTTTCAGAATGCCGGGTTGCGATATATTGGGGAGACAATTGAAGATGGGAGAGAAAATAGAAAACGCGGTAAACAGCGCCGCGCTCCTGATAAGCGGTTTTTGTTTCAGCGGCATGATCATGAGCATAGCCGTGAATGTGATATGCCGGTATTTTTTCAATTTATCATTCGACTGGGCGGAAGAGATCGCGTACCTTTTTTTTAACTGGGCGGTTTTTTTGGGCGCTACCGTGATTTTCAGAAACCAGGAAATGGTTGCCATAGACATAGTGGTGAACCGGCTGCCCCAGGGGGCAAGGAGAGCCGCCATGATAATCAATTACGCGCTTATACTGGCGATTACCCTTGCGTTGGTGGTGTGGGGATTCAGGTTTGCCATGAACGCGTGGATCCGCAAGAGTACCGCCCTGGGAATCAGCTATTTTTTTTATGATATGTCAATTCCCCTGTCAAGTCTTATTTTGGCTGGATACGCGCTCAAATATCTTGTTATGACGCTGAAAGGCGAAGAAATCAAACAAGTCCCGGTAGAAGAACGTTTATAAACTTAGAATATATTTTAGAGAGGAATAAATGAATTTTTGGTCGTTTTTCCCGATTGTACTGATGTTTTTGCTGTTTTTCCTCAACATACCCGTTGGCTTCGCCATGATCATAGCGGCCTCTTCATATTACCTGTGGGGGCCGAACAGCATGAGCGTTACCATGATGTGCCAGAAAATGATAGCGGCGAATGAATCGTTTGTTTTTTTGGCTATTCCCTTTTTTACCTGCGCCAGTGTTATTTTTAATTATTCCGGCATTACGCGAAAGCTGATGAATCTTGCCGACATGATGATGGGGCATTTGGTGGGCGGTATGGGGCATGTGAATATTCTTCTTTCCACTTTTATGGGCGGCCTGTCCGGTTCGGCTTTGGCGGACACCGTGATGGACTCAAAAATGCTGGTGCCGGAAATGGAACGTCTGGGATATAGCAAAGCCTATTCCTGTGTTGTTACCGCCGCGTCCTCGTGCATTACCCCGATCATTCCTCCGGGAATCATTCTGATTCTGTATGCGGCCTCTTCCAATGTATCGGTTGCCAAGCTGTTTTACGCCGGATACCTTCCTGGTCTTGTTATGATGGGCGCGATGCTGATTTTGAATCATTTTATTTCACGTAGGCGCAGGTACAAGCCTTCGCGGGAAAGAAGGGCAACGGCAGGAGAGTTCGGCAAAGCGCTAAAAGAAGCCATCTGGGCGCTGATGGTGCCGTTTGGAATCATTATGGGGCTTCGGTTCGGCATATTCACGCCTACCGAAGCCGGGGCTATTGCGATTTTTTACGCGATATTCATCGGCGCGGTTCTGTACAGGGAACTGAAGCTGAAACACCTGAAACCTATCCTGATTGAGTCCGTTACCGCGACGGCCAGCGTTATGTTTATCCTGACGGGGGCACAGGCGTTTTCTTCCTACCTGACCTGGGAAAGAGTGCCGATACTGATTTCAGAGGCCATCGTCAACAATATATCTTCTCCGTATATGTTTTTGCTGATTGTCAATGTCCTGCTGTTCGTTATCGGCCTGTTTTTCGACGGAAGCGCCGCCATGATACTGCTTGCGCCTCTTCTTGTACCGGCGGCCGCCGCCATGCGGATAGATTTGATCCAGTTCGGTATTGTTTTGTGCGTTAATCTTACGCTCGGTTCAATTACGCCGCCCTTTGGTCCGCAAATGTTCGCCACATGCGCGATCTGTGGCTGCAAGCTGGAGGATTTTGCGCGGGAAGTCATTCCTTTTGTTGTGGCCCTGATAATTGTGATACTGCTTTTGTCCTTTGTGCCGCCTGTTTCCCTTCTTGTGCCGGCGCTGCTTTCATGAGGTATGAAAAGATATGAAAGATATGATGGAACGAATTATTAATGTAGGCATAGCGGGATGTGGTAAATCCGCACAGGTTTTTCATATTCCCCTGTTAAAAGCGGACAAGCGTTTTGCCATTAAGGCGGTTCTTGAACGCAGCTCTGATTCATCCGCGCTGCTGTGCCCGCAAGCCGTGGTAGTACGGAATTTTCAGGACTTGCTGTCCAGGGATATTGATTTAGTTGTAATTTGTACGCCGAATCATGTTCATTATGAAATGGTCAGGCAGGCCGTGCGCGCGCGCAAAAATGTTGTTGTGGAAAAACCGTTTGCTGTCAGGACGGCGGAAGCGCTGGAACTGTGCGAACTCGCGAAACAGGAGAATGTTGTTTTAAGTGTTTTTCAGAACCGCCGGTGGGACGGGGATTTTCTTACCACGAAAAAAATTATACAAAGCGGTATTCTGGGCAGGATTGTCAACTACGAGGCGCATTATGACCGCTATGCTGTCTTAAAAAATCCCACGGTCTGGAAGGAAGCAAATATACCGGGGACTGGCGTATTATACGATTTGGGAGTACATATCGCGGATCAGGCCGTCCAGCTTTTTGGTATGCCTTTGGAAGTGTACGCTGATTTATGTATTCAACGTGAGGACTCACTCATAACCGACTATTGCCATGTGGAACTCTATTATTCGGGGAAAAAGGCAATCCTGTGCGCGGGTAAACTAGTGCGGGAAGAGGGGCCGCGTATCGCCGTACACGGCAGCCTGGGTTCCTACGTGAAATACGGTTTGGATCCGCAGGAGGCGGCGCTCCAGGCCGGCAGCCTTCCCGCGGGTTCCTCCTGGGGCGCCGAACCGCGGCGGGCCTGGGGTATCCTCAATACGGAAATCTCCGGAACCGCGCTGCGCTGCGCTGTGGAAACTGAATGTGGAAACTACCCCGCCTATTACAGCAATATATACGAGGCAATTCTAGGCCGGGCGGAATTACTTGTTACACCCGCACAGGCTTGTGATGTACTGCGTATTATTGAAGCCGCGATACAAAGCAATCAAACAGGGAGCAGGGTTCGTCTGTAGCGCGGGGATTCACGGGGCTTAAAATAAATGAGGATAAAATGACACTGTCAACAAGTTAAGAAAATATGTGCGCATTTTTGGCGCGGGAGCGCCAAAAACCGGGCTTTACGCTCCAAGTCCTCGGATTTGCTAATGCAAATCCTGTGGGCTTTCCGCTACAATCCCTTGCGCACGCCCAGCGACAGCCGCAGGATTGTGAATGCTCCGCCTTCACAATCCAGCGGCGATGCCCAGTATACCGGAGTTAAAACCAAAAAGTGAAGAGCGATCGGGCATCAGCGTTTACTTTTTTCAGTCTCAAAATTCCTCTAAAACCGGCATACTTTGAAGAAAGCATAGAGCTGCTTTAGAAACCCCGATGGTATAAAATTCGCTCTAAAAATAATGTAAAATCATTGACGGTTTATGATGCGGCTGAAAAATATATTACTGTTGATTTTTCTGGTTAAAACAATTACCTGAATTACAATCATTGGAAACTATGGTCAAATTATCAAAAGAGTCAAATAGTGAAGGTATTTATTGATTAAAAAATTTGCATTATAGTCATTATGATAATGTCCCCCTGGATCATAATAAATTAAAATCATGGCATATAAAAACAGGCATGTGTACGCTTCACCGTCTTAGGGCGGCGATTTTCTCCTTTTGCGTGCCTGTGCGCGCCGTCGCGGTTAAAAAATTTTCGGAAAAACCAGCTTTCAAAATCGCTTTGAGCGGTTTTTCAGATTAGACTTGTTCGATAACCTTACGGTTCTCTCACAAGTCTATGGAATTTGCCGCAAAATAACGGCAAATTCCGCCATTTATATATTGAAACTGTTACCGAAGTTGTGTAGAAACTGAGGTTTCTACACAACTCTATTTGCTTTTATGGCGCGGCTTAGCCGCCGGGCGGCGCCAGGGATAGAAGTGGAAATGCGCCCGAAGACGGTCGCTTTCCGATATGTATTGGATTGTAGTGGGCGCTCACGCGCCCCCGGAATCCTTTTTGCCGAAGGCAAAAAATTGGAACGAATAGCCCGGTTTTTTTTGCGGAGCAAAAAAAGGCGCTATAATGACTTTAAAAAATAAAAGCGAAAGTCCCTGGTTTGTGCGTGACGGCCTCTTGTTTCTAAGCCTTCCCTTTTGGTAGTATTGGCGGTGTATGGACAGAAGTGTTAAAAAAACCTGGCGGCCGGGCAGCCTGTGAACAGGATAGCTGTCAAGGATATTTCCCGGACTATTCTGGAAGACCGTTATGCGAAAGCGGCGCCTGTTTATGAAGAATATCTGAACAGGTTTTCGGTGGAGATTCTGGCGCTGCTTAAAACGACGGGCATACGTTTTACCCTCAAGCACCGGCTCAAGCATTTTGATAGTTATTTTTCAAAGATTTTACGAAAGGCCAGAGAGCTTGGTTCCGGGTCTGACCACCATACCGGGCCAGAGCGTGGCAGCGCTGTCCTTATTCCCGACCTTATCGGAATGCGGATCATCTGTCCCTTTGGGCAGGACGCTGTCCGGGTGGAGGATATTATCCGCGGCCGGTTTGAACTTGTGGAGCGCGAGCGCAAGGGCGAGGATTATTCGCCGCGCGAGTTTGGTTACGAGGCTGTTCATCTGCTTGTAAAACTCGCGGGGAGGACGGAAATCGCGGGCTGCATGGAGGAGGAAGTTCTGTGCGAGATTCAGCTCCGTACGATTCTTCAGGACGCCTGGGCCGAGGTCGAACACGAGCTTTTGTATAAGGCGGAGTTTACCCCCTTTGACGAACCGATACGCCGCCGGCTTGCCGCGGTAAACGCGAACCTGAGTCTGGTTGATATGATTTTTCAGGAAATACGCGACTACCAGCGCCGTTTACAGGAGGAGCTGCGCAAGCGGCGGGAAACTGTTGTCCAGAAAATCGAGATGGAACTGCCCCTGCCAGAAGCCGGAAATGTGCCAGCGCCGGAAACCGGGCCGCAAAGGGAGCGCCCTGATCCCGGTTTTGCCGCGTCGCTTACCGAGACAAACGACAGCCTGCTCCTGGAGGCTTTAAGCGCCCACAATAAGGGCCACTATACGGACGCGGTTGTCATGTACAGCCGCCTGCTTTTGCGGCGTCCAAAAAATTCCATGAAAGCGGTTATTTATATTCACCGGGGTATGGCCTTCTTTGGCAGCTCCCGCTATCAGGAAGCACTGGAGGATTTTACTTCCGCGTTGCAGCTTGACAAAAAGAATGTCCGGGCCTATTACTACCGCGGTATTGTATACAGGTTTATGCAGGATTCCCGCCAGGCTTTGGCCGACCTTGACCACTGCGTTGTCCTTGACCCCTACCAGTTCGACGCGGTTTTCGCCCGTGCCCAGGTCTACTTCGGCCTGGGAGATTATATTATGGCCCACGAAGACTGTAGCCGCGCCCTCGCTATCCGCCCCGATGACCAGCGCGTCCGCCACTTCATGGAAGTGGTAAAAAGCAGGGTGCGGTTTTAAGAGCCTGTTCAAACCCGCCTTTGTAATTCGGAATTTGGGCGCATTTTTTTGGGTGCGCTTCGCACACCCAAAAAAACCGGGCTTTCCGCTCCAATCCCTTGCGCGCGCAACGAGCGGCAGCGCGTCCTTTGTGAATGCTTCGCATTCACAAAGGACGCCGGGTATTCGTTTCGCATAACAATATTCCCCGCGTTATACGCCACGGAATTAATTGCCGCTGGCAATTAATTCCGTGGCCTGGTTCCAAAGCCACAAGCGTAACCACGAGCTGAAAGCGTGATGGCGGCAGCCGGAATCGTGAAAGGCCAGGCCGCGGACGGAAATCCGCAGGATCCTCTAAAAACTTTCTATTGCTGGTACTACGCACAGGAAACTTTTATATCTGTAAGCGTGATAATTTATTGTAATCGTGGTGGCGGCAGCCGGTGGTGATAAAGACGTGCACAGCGCGTAACGCGCTGTGCTGGGTGACAAACCACGCAAATTTACTCGGCCCTTAACCTGGTACAAGCCAGGAGCTTTTTAGGGCCTCTTGCCGGAAAGACTCGTTATCAAAAACACGCTCACGCGTGCTTTTACTTGGGCACAGGCAAAATTGCCTCCGCCTGGTTATCCGCGCATAATTGCCACAGGCAATTTCAGGGCCTTATTTTGAGCTGCCGCTCGCGAAATGCCTCATTTTGAAATGTTACCGAAAGCAGTTGATGCCTCATGTAGAAAATGTTACCGGAGCTGTTCCAGTGTCCGGCGGCGGTTTGCCCGGGCAAGCCTCCGGCGCAGACGCAGGACAGCCGTATTGACATTCTGCTGAGGTCCCGCCGGATTGTAAAGGGCGCACCGGGCCTCCAGGGTATCCCTGCACTCCTGCGGCAGTTCGGCG
>JAISAF010000038.1 GCA_031266855.1 Spirochaetales bacterium | reverse complement strand
CAAGTCCTCGGAAGCGCCGATGCGCTTCCTGTGGGCTTTCCGCTTCAATGCGCCCGAAGACGGTCGCTTTCCGATAGGTATGGATTGTAGTGGGCGCTACCCGCGCCCCCGGAATCCCTCGCGCGGGCCTCAAGGTAGCTAACACTGGCGGTCAAATCGGAAATTCACCGCGAAGTCGAAGACGGGCAAGGGCGAAGAAGCAAAAAAAGGATATAAAAATAGAAATCCGCACCCGGCGTAGTCTCCAGACTACGCCGGGCAGGGCTGCCAAAGCTGCAAGCGTGGACGCTTGCTTCTAACACGGCGTAGGCAGAGCCTACGCCGAGCGGGAGGTCTAACAACAACTTCTTTCGACTTTTTCGACTTTGCGGTAAAAATTCTGGTTTTTTGTCAGCATGATGGTCAAAATGATTTTATCTGCCCCTGGCCGCGCTTTATTTTTTGTTACTGCTCCTGTACACTGTTTTTATGGCGGAAAATAATCCTTTTATTAAACCCTGCTTAAAATGGGCTGGAGGTAAAAGGCAGTTATTAAGCGAAATAAAAAAATATCTCCCCAGGGATATGCACTCATATACCTATTATGAGCCATTTATTGGCGCGGGCGCGGTATTTTTTGAATTACAGCCGAAGAAAGCCCGCATCAGTGATTTTAATGCGCAATTAATTTTAACCTACGCGGTGATAAAGGAGAACGTTGAAGGACTTATTCACCTGTTAAACGGATATAAAAATAAAAATAACGAAGACTATTTTTATCAAATAAGAAATTCAGACCGCGATACGGAAAAATTTAATAATCTGACAGATGTCGAAAAGGCAGCCAGACTGATTTTTCTGAATAAAACCTGTTTTAATGGTTTATACCGTGTTAATTCCCAGGGGTTTTTTAATGTTCCCTATGGGAAATATAAAAATCCGGCAATTTGTGAAGAACCTGTCCTGCGGCAAATCCACAAATATCTGAATGATAATGAGATATGTATTTTCAGCAATGATTTTGAACCCGCGGTGGCAGACGCTGAGGCGGATTGCTTTATATATTTTGATCCTCCTTATCACAGCCTGGATAAAACCGGCTTTACTGATTACCATGCGGCTGGTTTTGGAGAAGAGGACCAGGAACGGCTGCGTAATGTTATGATTAGGATGACAAACCGCGGAGTACACTGTTTATTAAGTAATTCCGATACAGACTATATTCGTGATTTATATAACCATAATTGTTTTGATATTATTTCCGTTCAGGCAAAGCGTTCTATTAATTCTGACTCTGCTGGAAGAGGGAACGTTCATGAAGTACTTATAAAGAACTGGAAATAAAGACGGGGTTCGGGAATAGTTTTCCCTAATTATCCTGTGTTTTTTTATAGATTTTCTTTAATTCATTCTCGTATTGTTCCGCCCCTTCTATTCTCCTGGATTTTATAAAATTCAGTAAATCGCCGGGTTTTTCTTTTAAAAGATAATACTCGCAAATATACATTGAAATGAAGCCTTTGGAATATTCGCGGCCTTTCCCCGTGGGAATAGTATCTTCGCTATTCTTATCGTCTTCGTCGTATTTCCTAATCTTTTCTATACAGAAACGTATTATCCCGTCATAATTCCTTTCCAGAATATTCTTATAATCTCCAATTGACAGGCTTGTTTTTTTTAACTCGTCTATCTCAATCTGCTGCATGAGCCCGTTATATACCGCGTCGATTTCTATGCCTGTATTTTCGATAATGGTTTTCAGTGCGTTATTATAAACTTCAGAATCAACAAATGAGATTAACGCAGTAGTAGTCATCCCCGCCCCCATAATAATTGTGTCCAACGATATATGCCATTTTTTATTCTGTCAAGACACGCATCAAAGAAATTTTAACCGCCGCGTTAAATAAGCCGGATAAGTTCCGATACAAAGCCTCATTTTTTTCTTCTTCGTCTTTGCCAGTCTTCACTCCTGTCAGTCTTCGGCTTTGTGGTGAATTTTTTCTTCAAGGTATGACTTAGCCGCTTGAGGCGCGCGCAAGGGGGCGGCCGCGAATTTGCATTTTGCAAATTCGCTCGCTGCGCGGCGCAAGGGATTCCGGGGGCGCGATAGCGCCCACTACAATCCATACCTATCGGAAAGCGACCGTCTTCGGGCGCATTGAAGCGGAAAGCCCACAGGAAGCGCATCGGCGCTTCCGAGGACTTGGAGCGGAAAGCCCGGTTTTTTGCGCTTTGGGAATTTGCTGCGCAAATTCCCAAAGCGCAAAAAATGCGCTCCAAAAAAAACAGCCGCTCCGTTTTTAGTTTTTTTAGCCCAGAAAATCGCGGACAACTTTAAGATATTTTCCGGGATTCTCAACAAAGATAAAATGGCTGCCTCCTTCGGATTCCTCAAATATTTCAAGGCGCGATCCGCTGATGACCCTGTTCTGCCACACGAGGGTTTTCCAGGGAGTGCTGCTCCCCCTGCCTCCGATGAGGAGCGTGGGAACGCTGATACGGGGGATGATGTCGCTCCAGTCGCCAATCCAGTTGTTATAGAGAAGTTTCGCGGCATAGTCCTGGGGCATTTTCAGATTTTCGCCCAGAAGCCATTCAAAGACCGAAGCGTTTAAGGTGGCGCTTGTCATATCTTTCAGCCGCCCGCGCCGGGCCGCCGGAGAGTTTTCCCCGCTCAGGGCATGTTTCGTCGCGTACAGCGCTTCAGGAGCAATCGTGGCGCCCATATCCTCCACCTGGAGGTCCGTCCACGCGCTATCCCTTAGCGTCGCGGCCCGCTGATCGTTCAAAACCAGTTTTGAAAAAACCTCCTGCCCGAAAAGTTCCATATAACACCATATCACGGCGCAGCCCATTGAATGCCCCAGGGCATGGATTTTTTTCAGATTCAGCGCCGTCAGAAAATCATCGAAATCCTTTGCCAGGCGGGAAATCCTGTATCCCCAGGCTGGTTTTTCCGATTCGCCATGCCCCCGGTGATCCAGGGCATAGACATGATAGTTCTCACACAGGCCGTCCAGAACAAACTTAAAAGTATTCGCGCTTTGCGACCATCCAGGCAGAAGAACAAGAGGCATGTTTCCCGCGCCCCCGCCCTCCAGATAGCTTAAAGTAACACCGTCATTTGTCTGGAAACTCCTGCGTTCAAGCCCGCTCATGTCTTCCCTCCCGTTCCCGCGTCCTTCCGGCCGCTTCCCGCACTTTATTTTTCCTCGCCCCGCGCGAGCTTCACATGCGAGTCAGCCATTTCGTACCCGGCGGCCTGGGCGCAGGCCGTATTCAAATCCAAACAGGTAACCGCCGCCGCCGCGATCTCCGCAAGACGCAGAACACTTGTATTGTCGTCCACCGATGTTCCCCGCCGCGTACAGCCAAGAAGGTCAAGCATTTCCCGCGCCGTGCCAAACATAGTTCCCCCGCCAACAGCCGCCAGTTCCATGCAGGGCAGGCTTACCATAAAATGCACCCCGCCTTCCACAGCGTCGGCCTGAACAAAAATACTGGAAGAGGACACCACATGCGCGAGGTC
>JAISAF010000501.1 GCA_031266855.1 Spirochaetales bacterium | reverse complement strand
GAGTCCCTTTCAGAAGAATTCGGGCGCCTTTCCGGCGCTCCGCGCCGGAAACCGGGCTTTCCGCTCCAAGTCCTCGGAAGCGCCGATGCGCTTCCTGCGGGCTTTCCGCTGCAATCCCTGGCGCGGGCGCCAGCGGCACAGAAGAAAAAATTCACCGCGAAGTCGAAAACTGGCAAGGTCGAAGAAGCAAAATAGGTATAAGAAATGACGATTTGGTGCCAGGCACGTTTTTATGTTTCACATACTAGCTCAGTATTTTAGAATGTGCCATCCGAAAAGGCGCCTGGCACTTTTTAAGCGAAGGAGAAAAAGTTACATAAGTTTTTGATTTTAACTTCTTCTTTCCGGCTTCGCGGTTTTCTCCCTTTCTCTTTCCTTTGCCCCGCTTTTGTGGTATAGTTACACTACAGGAGCGGATGCATGCGCGTAAACAGAAAATATAAGGACAGCGTTTTCTCATTCCTTTTCAGAAATCAGGACAGTCTGCGGGAACTCTACGGGGCAATTAAAGGTATAGAGCTGCCCCCGGATACGCCCCTTACCATCAACACCCTTGAAGGCGTGCTGTACAGAACTTTCGTGAACGACATATCCTTCGATCTGGCGAAAAAGCTGGTCATTCTTATAGAACACCAGAGTTCGATAAATCCCAACATGGCGCTCAGGCTGCTGATGTACATATCGCGGGTGTATGAAAAAATCATTCCCGGCAGGAGCCTGTACAGCAGGAAACGCCTGATAATTCCCCGGCCTGAGTTCATAGTATTGTATAACGGGGTGGAGCCGTATCCTGATGAAGCCGTGCTGAAACTCTCCGACGCCTTTGAGGAGGCGGAATCGCTGGGCATTTCCGCGGAAATGCTGCCTGACCTGGAACTGAGGGTAAAGGTATACAACATCAACCAGGGCCGCAGCCAGGCCGTGCTGCGGCGCAGCGCGCAGCTATCGGAGTACAGCGAGTTTGTCGCGCGGGTGAGGGACTTTGAGGGGCGGGCGGCTGGAGGGCGGAAACCGCCATTGAAGCTGAGCGGCAGGGAACGGAAGAAGGCTATGAAGGACGCGATACAGTGGTGTCTCGCCCACAATATACTGAAATCATTTCTTGAAACCCACGGATCGGAGGTGGTAAATATGTTAATGAGTGAATGGAAACTGGAGGACGCTCTTGCAGTCGAGCGCGAGGAGGCGCGTGAGGAGGGGCTTGAGAAGGGCCGTCTTGAAGTAGCCAGAAATGCCCTGACCGAAGGCGCGTCCATAGAGTTTGTCCAAAAGATAAGCGGCCTTGACATTGAAACCATAAAAAGCCTCGCGAAGCGGTAACAGAAACCGGCTGTTCCCTACGGGCTTTTCGCGCTCCGCTTACCCTTAACCGCAGAATTTTTACCGCGAAGTTGAATAAGTTTTGATCTTTTTTTGACTTCTTCTTTTCGACTTCTTCAACTTAGCGGTTTATTTGCTTTCATGGAAGCGTATGCGGGTTTTATGGCCCCGGTTAGCCGCTGGGCGCGCGCAATGGGATTGCAGCGGAAATCCTTTTTTACCGCGGAGCGGTAAAAAAGATTGGAGCGGAAAGCCCGGTTTTTTGCGGTCAGGGAATTTGCGACGCAAATTCCCTGACCGCAAAAAATGCGCCCAAATTCCGAATTACAGATGGGTTTTGGACAGGCTTTTAGAGGTTGTGTATGGCGATTTCCTTGAACTGATTCTGTATTTTGATAACAGCGCTGGTAAGGATGGGATCAAACTGTGTTCCGCTGCCTTCGGTAATGATGCGGATGGCTTCCTCGTAGGAGAAGGCGTTTTTGTATACGCGGGTGCACACAAGGGCGTCATACACATCGGCCAGGGACGCGAGCCGGGCGGAAAGCGGGATTTGCGAACCTTGCAGGCCGCGGGGATAGCCTTTGCCGTCCCAGCGTTCATGATGACCGTAGCAGATATCCTGGCAGTGTTTGAGATAGATAGAGGAGTTTATATCTCCAAGTTCACCGATGATTTCCTTTCCGCGGATAGTGTGGGTTTTCATAATTTCATATTCGTCGGCATCCAGTTTGCCGGGTTTAAGGAGAATCCGGTCGGGAATCGCTATTTTGCCAACATCGTGAAGGGCCATCGCCTTTTCGATAATATCGGGGTGAAGAGCTTTGAGGTCCCCGGCATAGGGAGAATTGGTTGTGATAAGATAATTTATGAGTGCCCCGATGTACAGTTGTGTTCTTTTTACATGGCTGCCCGATTCCAGATCCCGGTGTTCAATAACGTTCGCGAGGCCCTGGAGAGCGTTATCAAGTGTCATGGTTGCTTCCGCGGTTTTTTCGGCTACCATGACTTCAAGGCTGTCGCTGTAATTTTTCAGCTCGATTTGGATTTTAACGCGCAGATGCACGATTTCGGGCTGGAAGGGCTTGGGGATGAAATCCTTGGCGCCGGTTTGCAGGGCCACAACTTCTTCATTGTTTGATGAGGTAATAACGATTACGGGAATTTTGCTGTAATTGCTGTCGGCTTTGAGAATTTCCATAAACTCATATCCGTTCATTTTCGGCATGATGATATCAAGCAGAATGATTTTAGGAAGGACTTCGGTTTTTTTCAGGGTTTCGAAGGCTTCCACTCCGTCGCGGGCGGTGATTACGGTATAATCATCTTTTAGAATTTCCTCAAGAATAATAAGATTTGTTTCAACATCGTCAACCGCAAGTACCAGCGGACGTTTAACAGCAATTGCTTCCATATTCTCCCTATAGCACCCGTAGAAAACATTATGAGATAAAACAGCGCCTTTGTCAAAGGTTTTTCTGATGGTTTCGTAGGTTTCAAGCGAACCGACATCGTAACGCCTGCCGGTAAAAAAGAAAGCCGCGACGGGTTTCTTTTTGATAAGCCAGGGGATGAAGTTCCCGGGGGCGTCCGCGTTTTGCCCCTCTTCCAGATAGGTATCAAAAAGCGGCAGGGTGTCGCGGCGGTAAATATAGAAAGGAGGAACAGCGAAGGAGGTTTTTGGTTCCGCGGGTTTTTCTTCAAAGGAAAGCACATTCCATTCCGCGTCCACTTCTATGACGCCGGTACGCTGGAGCTGTTCCCTATTATCCAGCTTGTGGGTGGCAATACAGTCATGACCGTTTGAGCGGAAGAACGCGGCGAAACAGGATAGCTCAAAATCAAAAAGATTGTCGCCCGCGAGAACCATAAGGTCGTCGTCTATTTTTTTTTCATGTATGCAAAACCGTATATCCGCCACGGCTCCAAGGCGTTCATCGTTACTGGCGCTGCCGTCACTTAAAATGACCAGGGGCCGGGGAAAGCGGCGGCTGCCAGCCCATTCCTGGAACTGATTATAAAACTTCGCGTTTGAAACAATGATGCATTCGTCGATTTCCAGGGCTTTTTCCAGTTTGTCCAGTAGTCTGTCAAGAATTGTTCTGCCCGAAATATCCAGAAGGGGTTTTGGTATGTCGCGCGTCAGGGGATACATCCGGGTCGCGTATCCCGCGGCAAGGATAAGAGCCTTCATTCCGCCCCCGCCTCATCGCTAAGAATCCGCGCTCCGTCGTCCAGTCCGGCAAAATGAACCTGGTAAACATCCTTAAACTCAGGATGTTTTGCGGGATAGATACTGTGAATTCTTTGTTCTATTTCATCCCGGTATGCCGGATCGCTCAGGCCAATGCAGCAGCCCCGGTAGCCCGCTCCGGAAAAGCGCGCGCCGTATACTCCGGGAGAATTTCGCAAAATATCGTAGATTGTTATAAGCTGGGGAGCGCCGCTTTCATACTGGTGGATGGAGCTTTCCCCGGATTCAAAGACAAGTTTTCCAAAACCGGCAAGATCTCCTTTTTTCCAGCATTCGATTCCCGCCCGCGCGCGCCTGTTTTCTGAAAAAAAGTGATCTGCCCGGCGGCGGAAACGTCCGGGAAGCGTCTCCCGGTACGAGAGATAGACCTCTTCACTAATATCGCGCAGGCGCACTTCCCGAAAAGGCGCTACCCTGCCGGAAGAGGCTTCCTGCAATATCCATGCGGCGACTTTACACTCATCCACGCGGTTATTGTAATCAGTACCAATAAGGATTTTATTAATACCGGAATAGACAATCAGTACATCAAAAACGGGAAGCGCCTGATTTTTCGGAATAAGGCTGTACTGCTCCGTGCGGCAGTCCATAAACAGAAGCTGATCCTTTCGGCTCAGGATATTAGCCGCCTGATCGAGTATGCCGTTATTCAGGCCGATGAAGGACTGTTCCACCCAGTGGCTATAGCGGATAAGGTCTTTTTTTTCGAGGTCAAGTCCGTTCACATCGGCCAGCGCCAGAAGATAGGCGGTTGTTACCGCCGCCGAGGAGGACAGCCCTCCTATAGGAAGCCTGCCCCGTACAACGCCATTAATGCCCCGTTTCAGTTTATAGGAGCGTTCAAGAGAAAGAACAGCGCCCCGTATGTAATTACCCCAGAATCCCGGAATCATCTCCGGCGCGTGCTCAATGGAAAAATATTCCTCGTCGGGGAAATCCAGGCTTTGAACCCGCACATAGCCTGAATCATTGGGCGAGTACATCATATTGACGCTGGCATCCAGCGCCATGCCTGTTACAAGCCCGTGCTGGTGATCAACATGCGCCCCCAGGGGACAGATACGCAAAGGCGAGCATACAGTTTTCGCCCTCTGTGCACCGAATTTTTTATGAAAAAGTTTTTTTATGCTTTCCATACGGGACTACAGTGTATGCTCGGTGCGTTCGATAATCTGATCCTGCAAACTCTTATCAAGAGAGGCGAAGTAGGCGCTGTATCCAGCCACTTTCACAATCAGGTCCTGGTTTTCCTCCGGCTTTTCCTGGGCTTTCCGCAGGGTATCGGCGGAAACAATATTGAACTGCACCTGGTTGCCCCCTAAATCCACAAGATATGTCTGAATCATATCCGCGAAGCGCCGGCCCCGCAGCACATCAAAGTCCCCGTAAGTGGTCGTAAGCGCGCTGGGATGAAACCGCAAATTCAGAATATTGCCATTTACGAATCTGGGGTGATCCACCTTCGACACGCTCTTGAGTGTGGATGTCGGCCCGTTTACATCCGTACCGGCGTGGGGGGAAATATTATCGGAAAGCGCCTCGCCCATAATCCGCCCATCGGGAGTCGCGCCCACGGTTTCGCCCTCGGGCACATTAGCGGTAAGTCCCTGTAAGGAAATGCCGAATTTGCCACCCCGGTAGGGAGTATATTTTTCCGTTTCGTCCGCGAAAATGTTGGAAACAAGAACCGCGTATTTGTCTACTTCATCAATGTCGTTACCGTATTTGGGAATCTTCCGTACTTTGTCTTTCAGTAGTGTCCCCTGAGCGCTTTGCCAGTTCTGATCCAGGATTCCGGCAAATTCCCGCAGACTTAGTTCCCGCTTTTTAAAGACAAACCAGTCTATGGCGTAGAGGGCGTTTGAAACATCCCCTGTTCCGTGCCCCTGAAGTATCGTATGGGAATACGCGGCGTTGGGGCCGCCGCCTTCGGACGCGCATTTTCCAATGCCGATTCTGTACGCAATAAGGCCCGAAGTAAACGGCGTCGGATTCATCTCCGCGTCCACCCAGGAAGTAATACCAGTTAGCTGCACGACGAGTCCCACGTAAAAGGCAAGCTCCCCGCGCAGCGCCTCAATAATATCGTTAATTGACGTGTACTCCTCAAGGGTCTTGCAGGGCCGTACCACCAGGCCGGTTCTGGGGTTTTTCCCCTCATGCAGAATAACTTCCAAAAGTTTCACAAAATTGAAATAGCAGTCCCCGCCGGTAAAAGACAGACTTTTCCCCGGAATTACCGCTTCGGAACAGCCGCCGATCCCGTATTCCCGCGCGTCCTCCACCGCTATTCCCATCCGCGTCAAAGCCGCGATAATCGCCTCGTCGGAAAAAAACGCGGGAAGGCCCCCGCCGTGTTCCAGAAGAACCTTGCTGGCGTATACCAGCAAATCCGGCGAAGTTACCGGCGCGACCCGGACAACGGGCGTAGGCTGCGGCAGGCGCGTATCAGCCAGCGCGGTCAAAAACAGCTCCGTAAGAGGATTGGCGGCGTCCTTCGCGTCCCGGGTTTGCCCGCCCAGGGTAACAGTCATAAACATCGGCGCGCCGCTTTTATTCCGCGTTTCCGGCCAGGGCCGTACTTTGTTGAATTTACTGATTTTGATATACATACAGTCAATCAATTCCAGCGCCTGCGCGGATGTCAGAACACCCGCCTCCACATCCTTCCGGTAAAAAGGATACAGATACTGATCGATACGGCCCAGGGAAACCGAATGACCGTTACTTTCGATGTGCAAAAGCAAATGAATAAAATACGTTAGCTGGATTGCCTCGTGGAAATTGCCTGGAGCGCGTTCCGCCAGGCTTGCGCATATATCCGCCGCGGTCCGCATACCCGCGCGGTTCTCCGGCAGCGCCGCGGAGGACGAAAGTTTTTCCGCTTCCACGGCAAAACGCCGGAACCAGTCCGCCACAGCCCGAAAACTAATAACAACCGCGTCAAGGAAAATCTTCTTTTTGAAAGCCTGCGTATCGTACTGGTAATCCAGTTTTTCAAGCGCGGTTTCCGCCTCGGCAATAACGCCGGGGATTCCCGCATCCATCAGGCGGAAATAGTCCGGTATAATATGCCCGTCCCCCGCCGATTTACGCACGCCGTTATACAGAATATCGTTCAGGCGGAAAGGCCCTTCTTCCCAGGCCGGTAAAACCTCTTTAGGAAGAACCCGGCGCGTTACGCTGACAACCCTGTCCTCATGAGTCTGCCCCCGCCAGAAAGGCGCGATATCCTGAATAACCTTTTTTGTCTCATCGGAAACATCAAAATAATCGTAAGGCCGCTTCGCGAACCCGTCCATCTCCGTAACAAGAAATTCCATACTGAACTCAGGAAAAAGAGGCGCCCCGTTTATTCCGCTTGCGTGATTACCGACAACAAGCTCATCCTCGTCAATACACACAGACATCTTTGCCAGAATGTCCCGCAGGGCCAAAGCCCTTCGCATAACCTGGGGTTCTCCCGCGGAGGCTTTATAGGATTCGGTAATAATTTTCCCACGTTCCCAGCACACAAAAGGCCGCGCCGCCACTGTCCTGTCCCGAAGCCTTTTTACCCGATCCGTCATATCAGCCCTCCTTGAAAAAACTTAAAAATTTTATGAATGTACTACCTGTACCCCGTTTTGCCGGAAAATTTCTTCAACCATATTTACGGATTCTCTTTCCGGCCGCGCTATACCGCAATCCGCCAGCGGATCCAGGCGATCCAGACTGGAAAACTTTCCCCTCCCGAACTCATGATAAGGCAGCACTTCCAAAGGAACATTCCGCGGCAGCGACCCGATAAATTCCGCCATCGCGCGTATATTCGGCCCATCATCGTTGATACCCGGAATCATCGGAAAACGAATCAACATGGTTTTCCCAGCGCTCCGGTGCGCGGCCACGCGCCTGATATTATCCAGAATAATGCCATTATCAACTCCCGTGGCTTCCCGGTGACGGCCAGTGTCAGCCAGTTTCATATCCACAAGTAAATGATCTACAAATTGAGTAATTTTGTCAACTATTTCCGGCCGCGCGAAAAACGAAGTTTCCATCGCCGTATTCATATTATAATTCTCTTTCGCCCCGGCAAGCAGAGCACAGGCGAAATCAGGACTGGCAAGAGGCTCGCCCCCGCTCAGCGTCAACCCGCCGCCGGAGCGCCGGTAAAACGCCAGGTCTTTCGCGACATCGTCCAGGACTTCCTTCACGCTCATGGATTTCCCAAAAATTTTCAAAGCACCCGAAGGACACAAAGCCGCGCAGTCCCCGCAGCAGTCACACAATTCCCGCTGAACAGCCACCCGCCCCTGCCCCTCCGCCATCTTCAAAACGCCCCGCATACACAGCGTAACGCAGCGCCCGCACTTCCCGCACATATTTTTGTTATACGAAAGTACAGGAACAAAATCCATGCCTTCAGGATTGGAACACCATGCGCAACGCAATGGACAGCCTTTCAGAAATACAATTGTCCGAATACCCGGCCCGTCATGAATCGAATACCTCTGAATGTTAAAAACCACGCCGCGATCCGTCATTTTGAGCTTATTCAATCTATCATACGGACATGGACATGTCAAATAATATAATTGGGCGCATTTTTTGCGGTTTGGGAATTTGCGCCGCAAATTCCCAAACCGCAAAAAACCGGGCTTTCCGCTCCAAGTCCTCGGAATTGCATAAGCAATTCCTGTGGGCTTTCCGCTACAATCCCTCGCGCGCGCCCAGCGGCTAACCGGGACCGTAAAACGCGTACAGCCCGCATACGCTTCCATGAAAAAAAATAAACCGCAAGTCGAAGAAGTCGAAAAGAAGAAGTCAAAAAAAACAAAAAACCGGCTCGGCGTAGTCTCCAGACTACGCCGTCTCTTAAAAGCAAGCGTCCACGCTTGCGGCCTTATCTGCTGAAAAGCAATATTTTTTTAAGAAAAATTCACCGCCAAGCGGTAAAAATTCTGGTTTTATATCAGCCGCGCGAGTGGTAAAAAAAAAAACAAACGGTTATACGCACGCACATAATTGCCAAAGGCAATTATGTGCGTGGCCTGGTTCTGAGCTACCGCTCGTAGGCCCCTATGTCTATTGTACCCTGTTTGCGGGTGTTACCGCCCAGGTCTTTTGACAGGGCCGCGTCGATGGGGGCCGCTGTCTCGGCTGAGAAGGCCACGCCCAGCAGGATTCCTATTTCAGC
>JAISAF010000468.1 GCA_031266855.1 Spirochaetales bacterium | reverse complement strand
TTTACTTTGTGTGCCCTACCTTCACCCAGCAACACTACCCGCCCCCCCGCCCCCCGGCGGGCCCGGCCCCCCCCCCCCCCCCCCAAATGCGATAACATAAGGCGTTAGGCGCATGTTATGCGCAATATCCGTACAGCGGGAAAATTGTGTATGTGCCTGTACTACGGTTTTTGTTTTCACCATGCCCCTTTTTTAACAAGCCGTGCTAGTATATAGCATGTAAAAGTAAAACCTGTCAAGCGGTATACGAAATAAAACCGGCAAAAATGCTATGGTTTGCCGGATTCAGTTTCGCGCGTAATTCCTGGAATGGGTAATGCGATTTTGTGGAGCAGGATCGCGGGGCCGGTTCCAAAGCCGCAAGCGTGGACGCTTGCTTCTAATCCGGCGTAGGCAGAGCCTACGCCGAGCAGTGCCTCACCGCCCGGCGCATAGCGCCGGGCGGGCCTGTAACCAGGCCCCGGAATTGCCGCTGACTGTTAGCATGGTGGCGGTAAGCTGATGGGGAATAGAGATGCGCAAAGCCGCAAGCGTGGACGCTTGCTTTTAATCCGGCGTAGGCAGAGCCTGCGCCGAGCAGTGCCTCACCGCCCGGCGCATAGCGCCGGGCGGGCCAGTAACCAGGCCGCGCAATGGGATTGTAGCGGAAAGCCCACAGGAAGCGCATCGGCGCTTCCGAGGACTTGGAGCGGAAAGCCCGGTTTTTTTGCCCGCGTGCGGGCAAAAAAATGCGCCCTAATAAATCTGCCTTATGAGTTTTCCTCTGCCCTGAATACTTTTTTTCCGAAAAAGGCGAAGAAGCCGATGACTGCGGCGGCCAGCAGGGCGGAGCTGGTGATCCAGAGGGCGCTGCCGCCTTCGCCGATTTGAAAGACCAGAACCGAGGCGACCCAGGCGAAAATAGTAAGATAGGCTGCCAGAAGCATGCCAAGGCCGCGCCCCAGTTCCCGCATGGCTGTGCCCTGGGCGGCGACGCAGGGGAAATACAGCAGGATAAAAATAAGGTAGGAATATGCCCCTACGGAGCTGAATGCCGCGCGGAGCCGCGCAAACACATCCGCGTCCATGCCGGCTTCCTGTGCCGCGGTTTGTTCGTCCGCGCCAAGCGCGCTGAAACCCAGGGGGTCAAGCAGGCTTGAGCCGAGGTCCGCCAGATTGCGGGGGATACTTGTGAGGGCTTCCACGATAGCCTCGGAAAGGCTGAAATCCGTGGCCCCGGCCTGGTCTTCGTGGTCATGGGCGGAGGCGGCTCTTTGTCCGTACAGGCTGCTTAACGTGCCGACAACCGATTCTTTCGCGAGCAGGCCGGTAAAAATGCCTACGGTAGCCGGCCAGTTTTCCTTCTGAATGCCCAGGGGGGAGAAAACCGGCGTGATGGTTTTTCCGATGACAGAAAGAAAGGATTCCTCGCTGTCCTGATTCCCGAAGCTGATGCCTTTTTCGTCGATACTCATCGAATTAAGAAAACCCAGAACCAGCACCATCATGATGATAACCCTGCCGGCCCGGAACATGAAAACCTTCAACCGCAGCCAGGTATGAATCATGATATGCCGCATCCTCGGTTTATGGTAGGGCGGCAGTTCCATGATAAAATGCGAGGCCTCGCCCTGAAAAACCGTTATCTTCAAAAGAAGTCCCGTAAGTACGGCGAAGAAGATACCCACAATATAGAGAGAAAAAACCACTGTACCAGGCCGGGCGGGAAAAAAGGCCGTGGCAAAAAGCGCGTACACAGGAAGCCGCGCCCCGCAGGACATGAAGGGACTCATAAAAATCGTGATAATCCGGTCCCGCCGGTTTTCCAGTGTCCGCGTTCCAAGAATGGCGGGGACCGTACATCCGAAACCTACGATAAGCGGGACAAAAGCCTTGCCCGGCAGTCCGATAAGCCGCATAAAGCGATCCATTACAAAAGCCGCCCGCGCCATATAGCCAGAGTCTTCCAGTATAGACAGCGCGAGGAAAAGCGTAAAAATAATTGGAATAAAGGTACTGATTGTCTGGATACCCGTACCAAGCCCGCCCGCAAGGCCCGCCACAAGCCAGCCGGGAGCGCCCAGCCCGTGCAGAAGTTCTCCCAGGCCGTCCACGAACACAGCGCCGAAGAGAATGTCGAAAAAGTCGATAAAGGCGCCGCCAACGTTCATCGTAATCCAGAAGACAAGATACATGGCGAAAAGAAAAAGCGGAATGCCGAAAATCCTGTGCAGGGCGATTTTGTCAATTTTGTCGGACAGGGGAATTTTCTGCGCGGTTTTTCTGACCACATCCAGAGCGATGCCGCGGATAAACCCGTAACGGGAATCGGCGATGGCCATGTCCGCCTCTTCCTTTAGGATAAGTTCGATTTTTTTATTTTCCGCGCCGAGGGTTTGTTCGTCCAGGCTTCCCGATTCGATGGCGCGCTGAACGAAAAGCCGGTCTCCTTCCAGAATTTTGAGCGCGGCATACCGGGGAGGCACATTCATTGCGGCGGCGGTTTCGTCAAGGCGCGGCTGGATGGCCGCGGCGGCGTCCTCAATTTCGTTTGTATAGGATACCCGTACAGAAGATGTTTTTGGCCCGGCGATTGCCGCTTCCAGCGCTTCGCGGATCCGTCCAAGATATTTCGGATCGGTAGCGTCCACGGCGATGACCGGCAAATCCAAATGCTCCGCAAGATGCGGAAGCTCAATAACAAGAAGATTCTCCCGCGCCAAATCCATCATTGTAAGAATAACCAGAACGGGAATGTTCATTTCGATAAGCTGGGTTGTCAAATACAGATTCCTTTCCAGGTTAGTCGCGTCAACAACATCGATGACAAGACCGGCCTCGCCGGAAAGAAGGTAATCGCGGGCAACCCTTTCATCCTCCGAAGAAGCGGAAACAGAATATATGCCAGGAAGATCGACAAGGTTTATTGTCTTTTCCGCGAAACGTACCAGGCCCTCCTTTTTTTCCACAGTAACACCAGGCCAGTTTCCCACGCGCTGATGCCCTCCGGTAAGGAGATTGAACACCGTTGTTTTTCCGCTATTTGGGTTGCCAATGATGGCAACGGTAGTGCGGTTTTCCGCCATTTTTTACTAACCTCCAGAGACCCGCCGTGCTCTATAAAAGATACATAAATAAACCTAAGTAATATAAAGATACCTATAAAAGATATTCATAGGCAAATTCATCATATCCCGGAAAACCGTTCCTTTACCATCTGAACAGTCTGCGCGATAAGCGTACCAACTGGTTTTGACTCAAAACCGACAATCGTGAAATGCTGCTGCGCCAGAGGAATAAGAAACTTTTCCGCCCTGCTCGAAAAAACCGCCTGTGCGGTAAGAGCGGTAACCTCTCCCATCATCGAATCAGGGATAACAATACCAATAGGCCCCAGAATAATATCCGCCGATACCACTGAAACACGTATCGCGTTCTCCCCCGAAGCGCCCCTGCCCGCTCCCGCCCTGACCATACGATCCGTCGCCGACGCGTTTGTCCCCAAAGCGATAATCTCTGCCCTGTCCCCGATCTCCTGTTTGAGCAGACTCACAATCTGCGCCCCGATACCGCCGCCCATGCCATCAATAACCGCGATTCTCATAAAAGCATTATGAAACTATACCGCGGATTTTTCAAGGCTAAGCGGCAGCCAAGCGCACAGGAGTTTTTATCATTATGTTTTGAGCGCGTTTTTTACGCTCAGGGAATTTGCGCCGCAAATTCCCTGAGCGCAAAAAACCGGGCTTTCCGCTCCAAGTCCTCGGAAGCGCCAACGCGCTTCCTGTGGGCTTTCCGCTGCAATCCCTCGCGCCGCCAGCGGGGCACAGCGCTGCGCGCTGTGCGCTGTGCAGGGAACAGCACCGGCTTGCGTACTAACGGGGTTCCTGTCGCGAAAGGGTTTTCGTATATGAATAGTTATGCGCCATATTTTCCTGACGCCTCCGCGCCGCATCCTTGCGGCGCGGGGGGGGAAATATGATATTATAAAAATATGGAAAAGAGAATAATAGAAATTGTAAATAAAAAATTGCTCGAAATCGAAAAAGACCACGATGTAAAAATATTATATGCCGTGGAATCAGGATCGCGGGCCTGGGGGTTTGAATCTACAGACAGTGATTATGATATACGGTTTATATATGTTCATAATAAAAACTGGTACTTAAACATTCTCCCGAAAAAAGATGTAATTGAATATCCTATTACTGATGAATATGACTATTCCGGCTGGGACTTACGGAAAACGCTGTTTTTGATAAATAAATCAAATCCGGTTCTTTTTGAATGGTTCAAATCGTCCATCGTGTATTATAAAGATGAATATTCTTATAATATTATGGAACGATTATCACGGGAATATTTCTCATCAATATCTTCGATATACCATTATTTACACATGGCAGACGGAAATTACAGACGCTATTTACAGACGGATAAAGTAAAAATAAAAAAATATTTTTATGTATTGCGTCCTGTTATGGCTTGTATGTGGATAGAAAGATACAATGAGTCTCCGCCGATGGAATTTGAAAAATTATTAACGCAAATTTCGGAAGAAGAATTACTGGATGAAATTAATAACCTGTTATCCAGAAAGAAATCCGGGATAGAATTAGGGGCGGAATCAAGGATCGCGGTAATAAATGATTTCATAGAAGAAAAACTGAAACATTATGA
>JAISAF010000467.1 GCA_031266855.1 Spirochaetales bacterium | reverse complement strand
GCGCGCGCAAGGGATTGTAGCGGAAAGCCCGCAGGATTTGCATTGGCAAATCCGAGGACTTGGAGCGGAAAGCCCGGTTTTTTGCCCGTGGATTCCACGGGCAAAAAATGCGCCCGTATTCTGATTCTGATATTGAGGCGAAATAGCGGTTAGATTTCTTTTTGTCAGCGTTCCGGATCGTTGTCGGGGGGGAGGCGTTTTCCTTCTTCGAAGCGCAGGATTTCGGCTTCCTTGAGTGCGCGGGTAAGGTCTTCTTCTATGTCGAGTCTGTGGAAGGATTCGCGGATTGTTTCAAACTTTGGTTTGATGAGGGGGTGCCGGGGGGAGAAGACGCCGCAGCAGTCTTCGTAGGGCAGTATCGATGTTTCGAAGGTTCCGATTTTTCGCGCGATGGCGATGATGTCTTCTTTTGCCATTCCGATGAGGGGGCGGAAGATGGGAAGGCTGGTGAATGAGCCTGTGTAGCGGATGCTTTGCGAGGTTTGGCTGGCGACCTGGGCGAGGCTTTCGCCGGTAATAAGGCTGTTGGCTTTTTTGCGGCGGGCGAGGAGGTCGGCGATTTGCATCATGCAGGCCCGCGAGTGGAGGGTGGTTTCTTCGGCGGGGGCGCGTTCGCGGATTTTTACCTGGATACTGGTGAATGGTACAACGTACAGGTCGAGGCGCCCGGTGCGTTCCGACAGCAGGCCGGCGAGGGTTTCCGCTTTTTTGCGGGCCTGGGGGCTGGTATAGGGGTGGGAGTGAAAATACACGGCGTCGGGTTTCAGGCCGCGTTTTGCCATCAGGTAGCCCGCGACGGGCGAATCGATGCCGCCGGATAAGAGCAGGATGCCTTTTCCTGTGACGCCTACGGGCAGGCCGCGCTCGCCTTCTTCGGCAAAGGCGTAGCAGTATGCCTGGTCGCGTATTTCTATATGCAGTACCCAGTCGGGGTTTTTCATTCGTACCTGGAGGGCGGGGAAGCGTTTTCCCAAGCGGGAGCCGATTTCGCAGGCAATGGTATATGAATCCAGGGGATAGTTTTTGTCGGCGCGGTGAACGTGTATTTTGTAGATATGGCCTTTTTCCGAGGCGATGCAGGCTCCGGCGACGCGCGCGGCGGTTTCTTCCACGGCGTCGAGATCGCGGGGGCATGCCAGGGGGCGGGCGAAGCCGGAGATGCCGATAAAGCGGCGGAGCCGGCGGGCGGTTTCTTCCTCGTCGTGCCGGGAGGTGCGCAGGTAGATGCGGCAGTGTCTGTCGTCGAGTTTGTGGGGTATGCCTGTCAGCGTGGCGCGCATGTTCCGCCGCAGGGCGCGCATAAACAGGGGGCGGTTTCCGCCTTTGAGCATGAGTTCGCCGGGTTTAATGAGGAACAGAGTGTCGTTTTCGTTTGTGGAGAGGCCGGGAGTTCCCATCAGCCTGCGATCCTCCTCATTAGCTTATGATCCTTCTCATTAGCTTGCGATCCTTCCCATCAGTTTGCGGCCCTTTGCATCAGCCTGCGATCCGTCCCATCAGCTTGCCGTCCGAAAGAGGATAGTTACTTCTTCCATTAAATCGCGGGAAAAGGCGCGGATTTCTTCTTCGGTTGTCGCCGGCCCAATGGATACGCGGATGGAGGAGAAGGCGGTTTTTTTTGATACGCCGGTTCCTTCGATAACGCGGGTATCCTTTTTTTTCCGGGCGGAACAGGCGGAACCTGTGGAGACGGCGTAGCCTCTGTCGTTGAGTACGCGCACGAGCACTTCGCCTGGCACGGGCGGAAAGGCAAGGCTTACGATGTAGGGCGAATACCAGCCAGGATGGGGCAGCCGGCATTCGGGCAAAATCCTGCAATGCCCGCAGCCGCCCATTGACTGAAAAAGAATAGTCATAAGTTTTTGGGCGTGGGCGTAGTTTTTTTCGATGTTTTCCTGCGCAAGTTGCAGGGCGCGGGTCATAGCGGCGATACCCGCGACATTTTCCGTACCCGGCCTCATGCCTTTTTCCTGACCGCCGCCTACATACAGCGGTTCCAGCCCGCCACCCGCCGCTGAGAAGGCAAGAATTCCCGCGCCGCGCGGGCCGCGGAATTTATGAGCGCTCAAGGAAATTGAGTCAACGCCAAGGTCTTTCAGCGAAACAGGAATTTTCCCCGCGGCCTGTACAGCGTCGGTATGAATATGAATAGCCCTGCCGCCACAGCCAGAACCGCCTCCGGCAGAACCGCCTCCAGCGGCGCCACGTTCAAAAGCGCGCACAGCCGCGGCGATTTCCCTAACAGGCTGAATCATGCCCGTTTCGTTATTCACAAGCATAACCGAAACCAGCACCGTATCAGGCGTAAGCGCAGCCGCGATTTGTTCCGCGCCAATACGCCCTTCCCTCCCCGGACCAACGCGGCTTACGCGCCAGCCAAATTTTTCCAGGACACGGCAGGGTTCATACACAGCCGAATGTTCCACCGCGCTGGTTATAATATGACCAGGCCTGGCCCTGCGCAAAAAGGAAGTAAGAACGATATTATTTGATTCGCTGCCACCCGAAGTAAAAAAAAGCCGGGAGGACTCGCAGCCTAAAATACCAGCGCAAATATGGCGGCTTTCTTCAAGTACGGCCTTAGCCGCCTCCCCGTATCTGTGGATAGAGGACGGATTCCCCATTACCCCCAAAGCGGTTTCACGCAAACAATCCGCCACAAGCGGATCCATAGGCGCGGTAGCGGCCCAGTCGAGATACACGCTCATGTTCTAAGGTTTTGCCGTAACGATCTTCTTCCAGCGCGCGGAATCGACAAGTTTTTTTCCTATTACCTCATCCCTAAAAAACCGCGTACAACTTTTGAAACGCAACGCCGTTTCCGGATCAATAGCATGCTCCATCTTACAAGCCTGTTCCTCGGCAGTCTGGGCAGGCATTAAAAGAACCTCCTGCAAAAAATCCTTCAACGCCGAATGCCGGGTCAGCACCGATTCCGCAATCACCAGTCCCTTTTCCGACAAACTGATATAGGAATTTTTTTCGTAATTGACAAGGTCCTTGCTTTTGAGGTTTTTAATCGCCCCTGTTACCGAAGGCATTTGGACATTCATCGCGTCCGCGATATCCTTTACCCTCGCAACCCGGTTCTTTTTCTCAAGATGGTAAATCACCTCAAGATAGTCTTCCAAACTGTGTGACAAGTCTTCCGTGTTTGTCTTCATCAATACACCAGTATATCCGCTTTTTCCCTAAAATACAAGAGGTATTTCAACAGGAGAAATAAAAAACTTTGGAAAGGTACTTTGGGCGCATTTTTTTGCCCGCAGCCGGGCAAAAAAAACCGGGCTTTCCGGGACTCCGCTACCGCTCCGGCCCCGCCTGTGGCGTGGCTGCTGCGCATCCCTCCAATCCCTTGCGCGCGCCCCAGCGGCTGGCAGCGGCCTGGAACCACACCGCGGAATTGCCACAGGC
>JAISAF010000415.1 GCA_031266855.1 Spirochaetales bacterium | reverse complement strand
CAAAATCGCTTCGCGATTTTGCCACCAGCCAGGACGCATGGGCGAGCAGCAAAATTGCTCATGCAATTTTGCGAACAGCCCCGTGTGCGCGCAGAGGCTTTTCAAGTTATTGAACAGGCTCTAAGGAAAGAATAAAAGGTTTTTAGAGATTCTCTTCATTTCTTCGACTTCGTGGTTCAAAAATTCTGTGGGTCAGGGTTAGCCTACGGGTGGAAACCGTGCCCTCGGTTTTTTTCTTTTTTTTCTGGAAATGCTACTTGACATTTATCTTAGTTTTAGCTAATAATATTCTATATTTAGAACAGAGACAAAAGGGGGAAAAACAGAGGGGTCTGAAAAAAATAAAAATCTATAAGTTGTATACACAATTGTAGGATATGGTATTATCGCATACATTTATGTAGTATAAAAAACCACTAGTGGTATATTGAAAGCCGCGCCTTTACACAAATCCTTATACTGCATAGAATAGCGGCGCTCTAGGTAATATGTATTTTGGCATGGTTCATGCTACAAGATACTAATAATATTTTTCACTAAGGAGTTATAGTGATGAAAAAAATTCTTGTTGTTCTTTTGCTTTTGACCGTTCTGGGCGGCTTTGCGGTGGCGCAGGGCCTGGATGGTCTAAGCGTAGGCGCCGAAATATGGAATGACCCTTCATGGGCAGATCCTTATGGAGACGATTCTTTCGGCATTGCGCCTTTCGCGGAGTTTGAGAAGTCCATTGACCCGGTAGATATTTACCTCAAAGGCGAGTATCTTATCAACCTTGACGAAGAAAGCAACCAGGCCTTTTATCTTGAAGAAGCCCTTACCTTTAACGCGGGCGCTGTCGGCCCCGGTGAGCTGTCCTTTACGCTGGACAACTATAACCTTTTTGGAACCAGCATCGACAAAAAGGTGGACAGCATTGATTTTTATCCCCCGGATGATGGAATCTATATCGATAACGAGTCCATCAAGAGAGTAACCGGCGTTTTTGAACCCAGCGTCAGCTATGGGGTAGACCCCATCTCCTTTACAGTCGGGCTGCCTATAGGATACTCCCCGAGTGGCGAACAGTTTGACGGCGCCCAGTATATCGATATCTACGGAACACTGGGCTTTTCCCATGAATCCGGTTTGGGCATCGAGGTAACAGGGAACTTCAACATCAGCCACGAGTGGGCTGACGGGAAAGACAAGACGAACGAAGATTTCTATGAACTGGACGCTATTGTTTCATATACGTACCAGGACTTGTTCACCGCCTCTGTGGAAGTCGATTTCCCCAAAAACTGGGACGGCAAGTTCGGCAAGGACTATGTTTTTATTCCCGGTATCGAGGTTTCCGTCGAGCAATTCACGGTTTACGGCGCTGTGGAGATACAGTACTATAGTGATGACCAGGACGGGACTGGTGATGCCAAAACCTATGCAGGCTTCCTCGCTGGTGTCAAATATTCCTTCTAGATAAAATTGTTTCTATGCTTCAGAGCCTCCCCATCCGGGGAGGCTTTTTTTATCGGCAGCTCAGCATAAGCCCCCGGAATTGCCTGTGGCAATTCCGGGGGCGCATAATTACCAGCGGTAATTATGCGGCTCTAACCCGGCGGTCGCAATTTTGGGACAAAATTGCGTGGTTTGCCACCAAGCGCGAAGCGAAGCGGAGTGCACGTAGCTATCACCAACCGGCTTGCCGCCACCACGCTAACAGCCCGCACTCACGCTTGCAGGTATAAAAGGAGCCAGTGCAAGCGAAAGGTTTTCAGAGATTTCTTCAAAAAATTTCAGGTTTATTCAAGCAAACCCTCTTTTTTTCCTGAATTAATATGTGGAGGTTATAATGAAACCTGAAAATTTACGGATTTATCTGGAGACCACACTGTTCAACTTTTACTTTGACACCCATCCCGTCAATGCCGCAAAACACTGGGCGGTCCATCGTCTGTTCGAAAAAATACGGCAGAGAATATACGTGGCATATACTTCGTTTTCCGTTACGAAAGAACTTTCCCGCGCCGAAGAACCCAAAAGGAGTAAGATGGAAAATCTGCTGGAAGAGTACGGCATTAAACGTTTGGCTCCGGTTACCGAAGCGGACAAACTGGCGGGGATTTATCTGTCCCAAAAGATTATCCCGAAAAAATACGATGCCGATGCCCGGCATATTGCCATAACCACCGTTTACGGTTTAGATTATATAGTAAGCTATGATTTTGAACATATAGTGAAGGACAAAACGATTTACCTGACTATGTCGGCCAATATGCGGGAGGGATACCGCCCCATCGGAATCGTTAGCCCGGAGGAGGAAGAAGATGCTTTTTTTCAAGCCGAAAGCCCTGCGGGAAGTTATGCGCTGGAAGAGGGAAGTCTCGAAGGAAATCCATTCCATGACGAGTGAAGAACGCCTGGAATACTTTGCCGAAGCTGGCAGGGAGTTTGAGGAAAGGATCGCTTTAAGGAAAAAACAGGCCCTGGCTGCCGCGCAGGAAAGTCTGCCGCGGGAGCCTGGCTGAAAGCATTTCCGCAGACGGAATCGTTAGACCCGGAGGAGGAAGAAGATGCTTTTTTTCAAGCCGAAAGCCCTGCGGGAAGTTATGCGCTGGAAAAGGGAAATTTCGAAGAAAACTAATTCCATGACGAATGAAGAACGCCTGGAATACTTTACCGAAGCCGGCAGGCGGTTTGAGGAAAAGATGGCTTTAAGGAAAAAACAGGCCCTGGCTGCCGCGCAGGAAAACCTGCCGCGGGAACCTGACTGAAAAGCATTCCCGCGGACGGATCGTTTTTTCCTACTTTCCGATTCTTATTTCGTGCCAGATGGATTCGTAGAGTTCCACATCCCTGCCAAGGTCTTCCTTAAACTCGCAGCGGTTGAGGTCTTCGTAGGAGTAGGCAGGCGTTTCTTTCATAAGTTTGCGCCCTTCCATGTTCAGGGATGGAATCGTCAGAAAGTCGGCGATACGGGCGTTAATATCCGGGCGGGAGATAAAGTCGATAAACCTGTAGGCGTTTTCAAGATTCTTCGCGCCTTTGAGGATGACCATGCTGTCCAGATACATGGGGCCGCCTTCTGCGGGAATGAAAAACTGAGCATCTTTCGCCATTGACTCATCCAGTTCGGTAAACACGTTTTCGACATAGCCCTGGACAACCCAGAACTCCCCGCGGGCAAAGGCGGGGCCAAACGTTTCGGCGTCAAACTTGACAATCCTGTCGCGCCAGTCGCCAACGACTTTTTTCGCTTTTTGAAGCTCTTCCTGATTGCGGGTATTCACCGAATAACCAAGCAGCTTCAGGGCATCGCCCATGACTTCCCGCATATCGTCCAGCATGGTCATGCGGCCTTTGAGATCGCTGCGGGAAAAAATTTTCCAGCTTTTTTCAAAGTTGGGAACCTGTTTTGTATTCACCGTAATCCCCGCGGCGGCCGCGAAAAAAGGTACGCTGTATCTGTTGCCGGGATCGAAGGTGATTTTGGATAGAATCTCCGGATCAATGTACTTGAAATTCGGTACTTTGGACATGTCGATAGGTTCCAGCATACCTTCGCGAATCATGATGGACACAAAATCTCCGGAGGGGATTGTTACATCGTAGCCGGAGCCGCCGGCTTTCAGTTTCGCGTACATTTCCTCGTTGGTGGCGAACTCGTCAAGAATAACCTCAATGCCGGTCTCCTCCTCAAAAGTCTGCCGCACGTCTTCGGGAATGTAGGTGACCCAGTTGTAAAAGTAGAGCACCTTGCTGGCAGCCGGGCCCTCGCCTTTGCCGCCGGCCCAGATTCCGCCGGTCAGCGCACTAGCAATGACCAGCGCTAAAACAGGAATTTTTTTCATTTCTTGTCTCCTTCCTTCTTTGATAAATTAAATTATTTCCGGCATACCGCCAGAAATATTAAACAAAATTATGACTGCCAGGTTTACTTCCTAATATGGCACTGGCACTTTGGTAACAAGGCTTCATATGCGCCAGGGATTGCAGCGGAAAGCCCGCAGGAATTGCGTGGGCAATTCCGAGGACTTGGAGCGGAAAGCCCGGTTTTTTTGCCCGCGCGAGCGGGCAAAAAAAGGCGCCCAAATTCTTCCCCGGCGGAATAAACTTCACAGGCGGAATTTAATTTATTCATGGGCAATGTATTTGAGGAAGGGCCGCATCAGGAAGACCAGGCTGATTGTCCCGCCCAGCAGTACCACGGACAGGGCGTTGACTACGGGCGAGACCCCTGTGCGAATCATTGAATAGATATGCACCGGCAGGGTGGACGATCCTGGCCCGGACACAAAAGAGGTTATGACAAAATCCTCCAGCGACATAGTTACCGCGATAAGAAATGCCGAGATTATTCCCGGCAGGGCCATTGGAATGATGATTCGCAGCAGCGTCTGGTGTTCATGCGCGCCCAGGTCGCGGGCAGCTTCGATGATGGAAAAGTCAAACTCGTCAAGCCGCGATATGACAACAAGAAGGACAAAGGGCAGGTTGAAGGTGGTATGCGCTATATAGATACGAAGGAGTCCCAGTTGGAGGTCTATGCCGACAAAAAAGATAAGCATGGATACGCCGATGATAATTTCCGGCAGGATAAGGGGCAGGAGCGATACGGCCTGGATGTATTTTTTGAGTTTGAAATTGTACCAGTTAATGCCAATGGCGCCCAGAGTGCCTAGGACGGTTGCCGTTGCCGCGGAGCTGAGGGCGATAAGGATACTGTTGCGGAAAGCCCTCCAGATAGTGCGGGAGCCGGTAAAAAGCCGTTCAAACCAGACAAGGGAAAAACCTGTCCATACCATGTTCTTTGATTCATTGAAGGCGTAAATAACAAGAATGAAAAGCGGCATGAAGAGGAACAGCAGCGTAAGAAAAAAAACCAGTCTGGAAAAACGGCTTTTTTTCATATTTTTTTCCTTTGGGCGGCGCGGGCCGCGGACTTATTGGCGAACATATACAGGCCCAGGGCCGCCGTGGTTACGAGCGTAATCAGTATCGATGTGGCCGAAGCAAAAGGCCAGTTCCTGTTGACCAGGATTTCATCGGCAATAATATTGCCCAGCATGAAGGAGTTTTTGCCGCCGCCTACGAGTTTTGGAACAGCGTAGGCGCCGAATGTCGGAATAAACGTAAAGAGTACCGCGGATACAATGCCCGCGCGGATATTGGGTATCATGACGCGCATAATGGAACCGGGGTGGCTTGTCCCCAGGTCGCGGGCGGCTTCCAGCAGGGAAAAATCGAATTTTTCAATTGTTGAATACAATGGGAGGATCGCGTATGGCAGGTAGGAGTATACCAGGACGATAATGACGGCCCACTCGTTATACAGAAACTGGATGTGGTCTTCGATAAGACCCAGGCGGATAAGAAAATTATTCAGGAAGCCGGAATTGCCCAGGATAGCCTGCCATGCGTAGATGCGGATAAGAAAGTTCGTCAGGAAGGGAATAATGATAAGAAAGAGATACAGGCTTTTCTTTTTGCTGCGGGCCATGTAATAGCCGCAGGGAAGGGCGATAAGCAGCGTCAGGGCTGTGGCGGCAAGGGATATGAGAAGAGTGATAACAAGGATATGGAGAAAAGTCGGACTGAGCATGTCCTGGTACGCTTTAAGGCTAAAGCTCCAGACAACCCCGCCAAGCTCCCCCCGTTCCAGGAAGCTGTACAGAAAAACTATAATAACTGGTACAAGGAAAAAAAGGCTTACCCACAGGCCCGTGGGCAGGGTATAGATGACGCCATAGTTTTTTTTCACGCGTCATGTACCTCGACGAGATAAGCGTCGTCGGCTTTCCACCATATCCAGGCCCGGTCTTTCCATTTGATTTCCGGGCCCGCGCTATAATAGCTTACATGCTGCTTAAAGGCTTTTACAGTAAAATTTCCGTTTCCCGGCCCTGTCTCCGGCCCCTGCGCGCCGCCGGAAACCTTAACAAAAAATTTACTCTGAAAGCCGTTATAGATAACCTCCTCAACCACACAGGGAAAAAAACTAAAAACATCCGGCTGCAGGTCCGGCGGCTTCTCTATCGCGATATTGATTTTTTCCGGCCGCACCGTGATACTCACCTTTTTCCCCGGCTTGAAATCCCGCATCCCCTCAAGGTCGCCAGGTTCCATCGTAACATTCAGGATACCAAGGTCTTTTACATCGACGCTGACCATTTCCCCCTCCACCGAACTAACCGTCCCGTGGAAGAGATTCGCCTCGCCAATAAAATTCGCCACAAAAATATCCTCAGGGCTTTCGTAGATTTCCGTAGGATTTCCCACCTGAACGACCCGCCCCTCGTTCATAACCGCGATATGGTCGGAAACGCTCAAAGCCTCCTGCTGGTCATGCGTCACATAAATGAAAGTTATCCCGATCTTATCATGAATTGTATCCAGCTCAATAAGCATGTGCTGGCGGAGTTTCGCGTCCAGCGCCGAAAGCGGCTCGTCAAGAAGAAGGACATCCGGCTCATTCACAAGCGCCCGCGCGATAGCGACCCGCTGCTTCTGCCCGCCGGAAAGCTGGGCCGGCTTTTTATACTCCTGCCCCGTAAGTTTCGTCAGCGTAAGGTAGTCCTCCACCTTGCGGTTTATTTCCTGCCTGCTGAGTTTTTTCAGCCGCAAAGGAAAAGCGACATTTTCAAAAACCGTCAAATGAGGAAAAAGCGCGTAGTTCTGGAAAATCGTATTAACGTGCCGCCTGTTCGGAGGAAGCGGCAGAATATTCGCGCCATCAACATAAACAAGCCCCGCCGAAGGAGTCTCAAAACCCGCGATGATCCGCAAAAGCGTCGTCTTACCACAGCCGGAAGGCCCCAGCAGGGAAAAAAATTCCCCCTTCCGCACAACAACGCTCACATCTTTCAGGGCATGAAAATCACCAAAACGCTTATCGATACCCTCTATCCTGACTTCGCTCCCTTTCACCTCACCGCAACTCCTGAAGGTTTGATTCACACCCCGGAGCCAGCTCCGCGGTTTTTTACCACGAACACATAAAACATCAGGAGAAGGTTTATGTCAAGGTATCACCGCGGAATTTTCAAAATACCACACAGGAATTTGTACCATCATTTGGGCGCATTTTTGGGCCGCCATACGGCGGCCCAAAAACCGGGCTTTCCGCTCCAAGTCCTCGGAAGCGCCCATGCGCTTCCTGTGGGCTTTCCGCTGCAATCCCTTGCGCGCGCACCAGCGGCAGCTCACGGGCTGTTCGCGGCTGATAAACAGAATTTTTACCGCGAAGTCAAAAAAGTTAAATAAGTTTTTGGTCTTACATCCTTTTTACTTCTCTCTTTCTTGACTTCCTCGACTTTGCCAGTCTTCGACTTCGTGGTGAATTCTTTCTTCTTTTAAAATACCGTTGACATTTTTCCAAAACTGTGTTTTACTCTACGGCAGGATAATACGAAATGATTATTCCCAGTGTTTTTACAGCCTTAACTCGTCTTTCGCCTAACATGCGCATAACTCCTTATGCCGTAATCATCCCCCCCCCCCCCCCCCCGTGCAATGTAATTTTATATAATAAAACTGTCTGGAAATCGCAGTTTACAAACAAGTCTAATAATATCCATACACATATTTTTATCCCGTACATAAGGCGGGCGTTCCTTTCCGTGTTACGCGAAAAGGAACGCCCGCCTTTTTTATATCCGCATTTCTATTTCGCAAAGGAGATTACGTATGAAAATAATCACAAGCCTTTTTTGTCTTTTCATCATTGCGGCGCTGGCCTTCACCGCCTGTTCCCTGAGCGGCGGCGATGATGACGCCTTTGCTCCGCCGGAGACGCCCCTTCCTCCGGTGAACCCCCTCCCTCCGGGAAGTGACGACCCGCTGAGCGGCAGCATGAGCGCGGCGACAGCGGCTGAAATTTTTGAATATTCGGAGACCGCACAGGGCGTATCTATCGACAAGTTTATAGACGCCGCGGCGCTGGAAAATTATCTGGACAGCGGGGCAAAAGCTCTGATGAATACAAAATTCATTATCGCAACCATTGACGGGAAGGCTGTTGTGAAAATAGCAGCCGGGGCTTTTGACAAAGAGGAGGGAGCAGCGTCCCTGCCAGCGGACCTGTCAATCAAACTGCCCGAAACCCTGAGGGAAATCGGTTCCGGCGCGTTTGCTAACCTGACGAACGCGACAAGCCTTGTCCTGCTTATTCCCGATGCGGTGTTTGATCTCCTGGCGGATACGGATCCCCTCGCGCTGTTTGAATTGAGCGGGTCGGGAATGGAACTGAA
>JAISAF010000351.1 GCA_031266855.1 Spirochaetales bacterium | reverse complement strand
ATATTGAACAGGATCTCACAAGTCTATGAAATTTGCCGCACCATAGCGGCAAATTCCGCTGTTTTTTATATAGAAGCCGTTTCCGAAGCTGCTTTAGAAGAAACTAAAGGTCTCTAAAGCAGCTTTCCTGTTTGTTACTGGTAGTTCGCGGCCTTTACAAATATATCGACAATAGCGTCACCGGCTTTTTCACGCACCATTTTCAGAACCGGACTCATAGCCTTGCGGAAACCCTGCTTTTCTTCGGCGGTCATGGAGTCAACCTGTACGCCCGCGGCGACAATCTGCTCCTTGGCCGCGACATCCAGCTTGGCGGCCTGATCCCGCGCTTCCTTAACGGCCACCTTCATGGCGTCCTGAACCAGTGACTGATCTTTCGGATCAAGCCCTTTCCACCATCCGGTATTGAAGACAACAACGTAGGGGGTATAGATGTGCTGGGTTTCGGAAATGAATTTCTGAACCTCGTAGAACTTGGACGTGTAGATCAGCTCGAAGGGGTTTTCCTGGGCATCCACGGTCTTCTGCTGGAGCGCGGTGAAAAGCTCGCCGTAGGCCATGGGAGTAGGCGAAGCGCCAGCCAGCCGCCAGAATTCCATGTGAACCGGATTTTCCATAGTGCGCAGCTTGAGTCCCTTTACGTCGTCGGGTTTGTGAACCGCGTTGCGGCTGTTGGTGAAGTTGCGGAATCCGTTCTCGAAGTAACCAAGGCATTTAAAGCCGGTTTTTTCCATAGCCGCGTTGAGAGCGGCGCCGGGTTCGCCGTCAAGAATGGCATAGGTACTGTTCCTGTCGGTAAACAGGAAAGGGATATCCAGAACAAACAGTTCCTTGCAGAAGGCGGCCAAAGGCGTGGAAGAGGGGCTACAGGCGGTAAGGTCGCCCATCTGAACGCTCTCGGAAATTTCGCGGTCGCCGCCGAGCTGCTGATTCGGAAAGATCGCCACCGTGATATTGCCACCGGAAGCCTTCTCGATTTCGTCCTTAAATTTGACCCAGCCAAGATGCATGCCAGTGTTTTCCGCTGCGCCATGGGCCGCGCGAATGGCAATCTTGGCGCCGGACCCCCCTGCCCCCGCCGCGCCCGAAGCGGCTACAGGCGCCGAACCCGCGGCCTGGCCCCCTGAACAACCAAAAATAAAAGCCATTGAAACAACAATAGCAATTCCAACCAGTAACTTCTTCATAAAAACCTCCATAAATATTCCACTTTTTTTTTCAGCATCCGGTAATTCCTATCGCGGCAATCCAAAGAATAGCGCATAAGGCGGTCTAAAGTCAAGGATTCGCGTTATTAGACTTGTTCGATAACCTTCCGGTGGGTCTGGCGAATTTGCCGCAAAATGGCGGCAAATTCGGCTGTTTTATATTGAAACTATTCCCGAAGCTATGGGGTTTCTGAACAGCTCTATTTCACGAAAAATGTCCATGCCTCAAGAGGAATAAAAATAAGCACACAGGAATTTTCTCCTTATGTTTTGAGCGCATTTTTGGCGCTCCGCGCCAAAAACCGGGCTATCCGTTCCAAGTCCTCGGATTTGCATACGCAAATCCTGTGGGCTTTCCGCTGCAATGCGCCCGAAGACGGTCGCTTTCCGATAGGTATGGATTGTAGCGGGCGCTACCTGCGCCCCCGGAATCCCCTTGCGCCGCCCAGCGGCTAACCACGGTCATACAAACTATCCGTAAAATCGCAACGCGATTTTGCAAGTGTTCGTTATGCGAAACGGCATGCCCGCGTCCTTATTTCCATGGAATCTTTTTTCTCCGGTATGACAGGCGGAAAACAGGCTATATACAACAACAGGACCCGGCTGCCAGTGGTTATTTCAATCGATTTTAGAACTGCCGCGAGTCCGGCCACGCGCTTTCACGGTATTCCGCTTTGTTTTTGAAAAAATACAAAAAACGGCGCGTCTACTCCTAGGTTACGGTTTTTCCGTACCTTTTTGAAGTAACGCGCCGCTTTCCCGGCAGTCTTCTTAAAATACCCTGTAAGACCTTATTTTTCGGGCTGGCGGGACTTGAACCCGCGACCCCCAGACCCCCAGTCTGGTACGCTAAACCACTGCGCTACAGCCCGTTTCTAAAAACCGAAAAAAATAACCCATCCAGAATACCACACCAGCCGAAACTGTGTCAAGCAGACGCAATGCCCCGAAAAAAAAATTGCACCCCATTGCCCCATCAAAAATGTAAATAGAAACAATATCAAAGCAGCGCTGTCCGGCAGCCACGCCCTGTATCAGCCGGCCGAGTTCTCCTGTCCGGGTTCAGTCAGATTGGCTTTCCAGTGCGCCATTTTTATCGGCAAAAGCGAATAATGAACGCTATCCAGAATTAAAGGCATACCCTCAGCGAAAACAATCTGATACACCCAGACAATTCTCGTTGAAAACAGCCTGGCATTCAGCAAAGACGCCTTCTGCCTGTTTTCCATGTATTTGACATCGCGGATATTTTTGTAAGCATAAGAATTCGTCCTGCGGAAATCCTGGACAATCAGGTGCCGCCGGTAAAACAAAACCCTGCGCGTACAGTTGTATAAACGAAACAGGCAAATAGCCACAAGAACAATACTAATACCAGCAATAATAAGAGGATGGTTAATCGGTGAAGATTCCCCCGTGGTGGTAAGCAGCTTACCCGTTACGCTTGAATGAATCAGAAGCGTAATAAAAGCAACAATGACAATAGCGCCAAACACCGCCGCTACCCTTTTCGCACGTAAAACCATCAAAACCGGACCAAACTCCGGGTGTTCCGGCATCTTCGCCGCGCCGCGATCCTTGTCCGTCGGAGTGAATACGAGGTCTTTGCTTTCCAATGAATCCGCCAATTTAGGGCCTCCTGAAAAATATAAAAAATGTAATGTCAGGCAGTATACAGAGTTTCGCGGAGTTTTTCCAGTATTCGGGCGCATTTTTTTGCCCGCTCACGGCGCGGGCAAAAAAACCAGGCTTTCCGCTGCAAGTCCTCGGAAAGCGCCAATGCGCTTCCTGTGGGCTTTCCGCTACAATCCAGGATGCATGGGCGAGCAGCGAATTTGCAGAATGCAAATTCGCGACCAGCCCTTTGCGCGTCTCCGCCAGGCAGCCGGTGTTACGCGCAATTTCGCCCCGCGAAATTGCGCCGCGGCACGCACCCGGAATTGCCAGGGGTCAATTCCGGGGCCTGGCCCCCGTTGTTATACGCA
>JAISAF010000342.1 GCA_031266855.1 Spirochaetales bacterium | reverse complement strand
TATATTTATTTTCTAATATTCATATTTTGTGGCACCGGAACTATTTGATTCCCCCCCTCTCTTAGAGCCTGTTCAAAATCTTTATCGTTTCATTTCAATATCAGAATTTGGGCGCCTTTTTGGCACGAAGCGCCAAAAACCGGGCTTTCCGCTTCAATTTCTCGGATTTGTTTATGCAAATCCTGCGGGATTTTCGCTGCAATCCCTTGCGCCGCGCAACGAGCGAATTTGCATACGCAAATTCGCGACCAGCCCCCCTTGCGCACTCAGGGTTTTTCCAGTTTTTGAACAGGTTCTAAGAGTCTGTTCAAAATCTATCCGCTGTGCCATAATCTTCACCAGAGGGGGGAAAAGAATGCACAGCTATCCAGGTGATATAACGCGCGAAGAGTTTGAGATTATCCGCCCGGCTTTGGAAAGCGCGAAAAAATGTACCAGGCCGCGGGAAAAAGATCTGTATGATATTTTCTGCGCCATACTGTATCTGATAAAAAGCGGCTGCCAGTGGCACATGCTGCCAGCGGATTTTCCGAAATGGGGCAGTGTGCGGTATTATTATGACGTGTGGGCACGGGAACGCGCACAGGGCAGTACCTTACCCGGGGAAGTCTTAAAAAAAATTGGTTATACTGGTGAGAAATGGTGATATGCGCCCGGATAAGACAGCCTGCGGTATTATTGACGCGCAAAGTGTGCAAAATGCTGATACGGCGGGGGAAAAAGGGTATGATGCGGGCAAAAAAGTGTCAGGAATCAAACGCCATATCGTTGTGGACACGACGGGCCTGCCTCATGCGCCGGGAATTACCACCGCAAACGTTACCGACCGGCAGGGGCGGCGGAGATGATGAGGCAAAATCTGATAAATCTATCGGAAGTAAGGAAGTTTATTGCTGACGGAAGCTATTCAGGAGAGCCATTCGCACAGGCGGTAAGGGATATATGCGGGGCGGAAGTGGTAAAGCGCACTGAACAGCATGGATTTGCGGTACTGCCCAAACGGTGGGTAGTGGAAAGCAGTTTGGGATGACTGGATCAGGCTCGCCGACTCTGGAAGAACTGGGAACGCAACCTTCACAATTTCCTCCAGATGGTCATCCTGGCGGTCATCGCCGTTCTTATAAGGAGATTTTGAACAGGTTCTTAGTGCCTGTTCAATATCTTTATACTTTCGCTTCACTATCAGAATTTGGGTACAGTCCGGGGTACGTAAGCGCCCACTACAATAAACTTCTTCTCGGAAAGCGACTATCTCCAGGCGCATTTTTTTGCCTGTGGAATCCACGGGCAAAAAACCGGGCTTCCCGCTGCAATTCTTTGTGCACGCACCAGCGGCAGCTCAGGGCCATGCCCTGGAATTGCCTGTGGCAATTCCGTATGTACATAATTGCCAGCAGCAATTATGTACATACAACCCACCGGTCGCAATTTTGGGACAAAATTGCGTGGTTTGCCACCAAGCGTAGCGCGTAGCGCTGTGCACGTATTTATCACCAACCGGCTGCCGGGTGCCAGCGGCAAACCAAGTCAATAATTGCCAAAGGCAATTATTGACTTGCGCATAACCGCGCGCGATTTTGCTTCGCAAAATCGCGTAATTTGCCGCCATTTTGCGGCAAATTCGCCAGACTTGCTCGATAACCGAAGGTTATCGAGCAAGTCTAATATTATATGGCTGAATAGTTACTATTATTTTATATAAAATAAAATTAAGGAATATATTTTTTTGCCTTTATTATATCTATTGTTTTTATACCATATTTTATTAACAAGTCTTTATCAAGCGATTTAATAAATGTTCTTAAACACTTGTATAATTCACTATTTCTTATATTAAAACTATTACATTTTTCCCAGATAGAATTTATTCCCCAATATTTATTATTGATTTGATGAAAATTTAAAACCGGTTCTTCGTTATTTATAGAATTATACATGAAATCATTTTTTATCACTTTGTGTAGCCATTTATATAATTGAACAGACAATTCCAATAAATTCATATACGGTTCATCAAAAAATAATATATCATTAATAATAATTTTCAAATCTCCTTCAATCAGTGCAATTAAATGCGTACCGCACTCCAGCACAATTTCCTGGTCAATTGTTTCATCGTATAATGTATATTTTATTTCCAGCATATAAACACTCATTTTCAATATAATTTATTTTATACAAATTTGTCAATAATTCTCTTATTTTAATATTTAGCCGTCATGCCGCATAACTTTGCTGTTAAACGCTATGCCGTACATTTGCGTATGCAGGGCATACGCAAATGTACGGCTGCCGCTGGTGCGCGCGAGAGGGATTGTAGCGGAAAGCCCACAGGAATTGCATGGGCAATTCCGAGGACTTGGAGCGGAAAGCCCGGTTCCGTGGCCGCTTGAAGCGGCCACGGAACGCGCCCGAAGTCCTGTCCGCTTATTTCGCGGGGTTCCCGGAAGTTTTTTTCCATCGTTCATACCAGAAATACGCCACCGTCATAATCGCGTGGTCGTACACTCCCTGGCCCATATTTTTCCCGATCGCGGCGGTGGGGACAAGTTCAAAATCGACGAGCTCGTTTTCATCCAAATCCTGGGACGAGGTTTTGCGAAGCCCTGTGGCGACAAAGGTATGGCAGCGGTTTGCCATAAAAGCGGGGTTGGGGTTTATCTGGCCCGCGAAGAAAACATTGGCGGCCTCGTATCCGGTTTCTTCCCGCAATTCCCGCAGGGCGGCTGTTTCGGGGTCTTCGCCGTGGTCAACAAGGCCGCCGGGAAACTCCAGGGTAAGGGCCTGACTGCCCTGGCGGTACTGGCGCACCATAAGGAAGCAGTCTTCCCCGGTTTCGTTTTTCAGGAGGGGAACAATATTGACCCAGGCACCGCATTCCAGAAGGGTAAAGGTCGCGGTTTTGCCCGAGGCGGATTTGCGCTTCACGGCGTACACGTCAAAAATCGGGGTTTTAAAAACCTTTTCGCGGGAAATTTCTGTCCACGCAAGATGGGGGTATGCTTTGTCTTTCTTATCCATTTCTTTCTCCTGTCCTGTGGAATGCGCCGCGATCTGGCGGCAGGTTCCGTCATTTTTATATCCATAATTCTTATTCATTTTTACAATTTTTACATTCGTTTATGCATCCATTTTTACCTCTTTTACCTCGATGCCGCCTGTAAAGCGGCGCTTATGGAAGGTTTATGGACATCTATATTTTTGGATAAGCGCCGCGTTTTCCTTCAATGTTTTCAAAAAAAACCGAATCAGCGTCCTCATCCGTTTCATAGGAGGGAGTAAGGGGAACCTTGCCGCCACCCACGGGAAGGTCTACGGCATACTCCGGCAGGGCCAGGGCCGAAAGGCGGCTTCGCAGGGCTTTCATGATTTGCTGGCCGCGGCGGATCGGTACGCGGAAACCGCCTGTTCCTTCCGCCAGGTCAGCCTGAAACAGATAGTAGGGTTTTACTCCCCTGGCGATAAGGCTGCGGAAAAGTTCTTCCAAAACAGCTTCGTCGCTGTTAATACCGGCAAGAAGGACTGTCTGGCTTACCAGGGGAATGCCCGCTGAGACAAGGCGGCGGATGGCCGCGCGGCAGTCCGCGCTTAGTTCCTGTGCGTGATTTATATGCAGGACGCCCCACAAAGGCTGGCGAAGGGCTAAACCCCGGGCCAGGCAGCGCGTAACGCGGGAAGGCAGTACCGAGGGTATGCGTGTGGAAAGCCGCAGAATAAGGCCGGGGCGGGCTTCGCGCAGAATGTCGATAATTTCGAAGAGCCTGTTGTCATCCAGGGTAAGGGGATCCCCGCCGGAAAGGATAAGTTCGCGGATTTCCCGGCGGGCTTTCAGGTAGGAACACGCGGCCTTTAGTTCATTTCCGCGGATGGGGCCCCTGCCGCCGCCTGAGTAGTAGCGGCGGAAACAGTAGCGGCAGTTTACGGCGCACTCGTCCGTTACCAGAAGAAGGGCCCGGTCGCGGTAGCGGTGAACGAGCCGCGGGGCTTTCATGCGGGCCTGGTCGTCAAGTGGATCGGCGGTTTCCCCGCGCCGGCAGTGAAGTTCGCGCTCAAGGGGAACGCACTGCCGCCGTATGGGATCATCTATTTTCTTTCCCGCGAGGGAAAGAAAATAGGGCGTAACCTGGAAAGCGAAAGGCGGCGCCTCCCGCGAAGAGGTTTCGTTTTTTGAGACAGCGGCATTTGAGGGGGCGTTATTTGAGGCGACATTGTTTGAGGAGGCGTTTGAAACGGCGTTATTCGAAACGATGCTATTTGAAACGGCGCCGCCGGTTTTCTGAAACCAGAGTTTTTCCTCTTCGTATAAAGGGAAAAAATTTTCCAGTCCGGCGGCGCTTTTTATCCTTTTCCGCAATTCCATCTTCCAGCGCATTACAGGTCCCCGAAAAGAATCATATATACCGGAATCGCGACAAGGCTTACCGCCGTCGTCACCGTCGCGGTGATTCCCGCGTTTTCATGGTCGGCGCCGTAGGCTTTCGCGATAAGGGTAATCTGAGTCATCACCGGCATCCCCGCGGTAACAAGAAAGACCTTTTTCATTAAAGAGGGAAGCTCCATTGTCGTTAAAAGGAAAAATATCAGCGCAGGGGCCAGAATAAAACGCGCGAAAAGCACAGTAACAATTTGGCGGTTTACACGGCGCAGGGCGGAAAGATCAAGCCCCACCCCGATAACAAGCATCGCGAGCGGAGTCGTCAGCGCGGCTATGTATTTCAGGCTGCCTAAAATAAAAACAGGCAGATTGATCTCATACAGCACAAGGAAAAGCGCAATGCCAAAACAAATTATCGAAGGACTAAAAATCTGCTGTAGACTCTTCAAGGAAAAAACGGGAACCCGCTGAGCCTCATTGTCCCGGCGGATGAAGTACACCCCAAAAGTCCAGAACAGGACTGTATTCACAAGATAATACAGAGTCACATAGGGCGCGGCCTGCTCGCCGAAAAGCGCGACATTGACAGGAACGCCGACAAAAACCGTATTGGAAAAAGCGATATTCGCGCGGAAAACCCCTCTGCGCCCAGCGGGCACACGGAGGACTCTCGCAAGGGCAGCGCCCAGGCAGTAAAGAAAGGAAATGGAAATAAGCGGCAAAAGCAGGGCAGGCCCCATCCTGATAATATCCTCCCGCGTAAATGTCGATATGACAGAGGACAGCATCATCGCCGGAATCGAAATCTGGAGCACCAGACGCGACATAACCGTAATGGTGTCGCCAGGAAACCAGTTTTTCCGCCCCAGAATCCACCCGCCCGAAATCATCAGAAGAATCGTCAGAACGCCCTGAACGCCCGCAAAAAAATTCGCCATACATATACGATACCCGCAAACGGCGTACAATATCAACGGGAATTTCCAGCCTTTTTCCGTTTATATAGGAATTTTCCCCCGTATGTTTTGAGCGCATTTTTGGCGCTCCGCGCCAAAAACCGGGCTTTCCGCTTCAAGTCCTCGGAAGCGCCAATGCGCTTCCTGTGGGCTTTCCGCTACAATCCCTTGCGCCGCGCAGCGGGCGAATTTGCATTCTGCAAATTAGCGACCAGCCAGGACGCATGGGCGAGCAGCAACATTGCGTACGCAATTTTGCGACCAGTCCCCCTTGCGCCGCGCAGCGAGCGGCTAACACACACCGTAAACGCGTACCCGCGAAATTGCCTCCGGCAATTTCGCGTTATTTGAAAGTATCACCGAACCGGAGAACTGTCAACGACGCGCGCTGTTTTTTTGCAACATAATTGCGCATAACTCTTTTGCGGAACATATACAGATTTTATTCTGCGCTTATATTAATTGTTATTCACGTTGTTTTTACTATATCTAAAAAAAATTAAAAAACTGCTGACCAAAATAAATTTTCATAAGTGAAAAAATCGCAAAAAAAAATTAGTTTTTTTGTTGACAATATCTGTAACATAGTGTAATCTACAAACTGGAAAATATAAGGAACATTATTTCACATAGTGAAATTATTCTTTTGGGCTGACTGGAGTGGTGAAAAATGCCGCGGTATAACGACAGTAGAGATAAAATTCGCGCCGGGGGGGGGGGGGGGGGGGGGGCGGGGGGGGGGGGGGGGGGGGGGGGGGGGGGG
>JAISAF010000231.1 GCA_031266855.1 Spirochaetales bacterium | reverse complement strand
TTTTGTTAGATACTTTTCAAAAGCCCCAATGTTTTCAAATGAATTTATTGAATCACCGGCATTAATTGCTGTCAATAATTGATCGATTTCTTCCTGTGAAAGTACTTCAGCCATAAAATTTTCCCCCTATTGGACTATTTTAATGCTGTTCCTTCTTTTGTCAAGCCTTTTGTATAATTTTCTATAGAAAATTTAAGGGCGCATTGCATATAACGTTCCGGCTGTATACGGCGTTTTAGCGGAGGGGCGCCGTGGAAATGGAGTGTGGCGGAATGACACCGGCGTAAACAATCTGGCCTTGAGACTGCCCGGATTAATCCTCAAAAGGCTAAACAAGCGCCGCATACAGCGTCTTTACACCCAAAATTGGACTCTTTTACGATTTATTGTATTTTTTGTTTTCAAATTCTACTGCCATTCTATGTATTTCATCTATACTTTTATCTTTCCACAATTCTTTATGCCATTCAGTGTAATCGAAATTGCTACTTTTTATACTGGTTATAAAACGCTCCGTTTCGAGTACTCCAAATGTTTTTAGTAACAAGTCTATCGCCTCTACTTTTAACACTGCCTCAGTTCTCATTTCTTTCCTCCAGCCGTATAAAATCAATCGGATTAACTGTTTTAATTTCGTCGATTTTCTTGTTCGTTAAACCTTCATCAGTCGAATATTCACACTGACTTTCTATCGCGCATGCAATATGTAAAGCGTCATTGGGGTTAAACCTGATCCGCAATACCGCAAAAAAAATTACCGCGAAGTCGAAAACTGGCAAGGGCGAAGAAGCAAAAAAAGGAAGAAGAAAATTGGGTTTTCTCAAAGAGCTTTGTTACTTTCTTATTCAACTTATTCGACTTTGCGGTAAAAATTCTTATTTTTATACAAGTACCGCTTCCATGTCGAAGTTATTCCGCCGGATAATTTTTGCCTGTATCATGCTGCCGGCTGCCGGAGGGCTGCCTTCCCCTGTGTGAAGAACCGTCAGCCCGTCAACCTCCGGGGCCTGAAACCAGGCCCGCGCCAGGCACAGGTTTTCGCCCTGAACCTGTTCCTCGACCAGCAGTTCCATGCGCTGCCCGGTAAAGCGCTCAAGCCGTTTTTCCGTAATGGGAATCTGCGTCTCTTCCACAAGTTTTTTCCGGGCAAGGGCGGTTTTCCTGGAAACACGCAAGCCTTTCCTCCGGTGCAGCTCTTCCGCCGGAGTGCCCTCTTCCGGCGAGTAGGTAAAGCATCCCAGCCAGTCAAACGCCGCCCGCCGCTGGAAATCAAGAAGGGCCTGGAAATCCTCTTCCGTTTCGCCGGGGAAGCCCACAAGAAAGGTGGAACGTATAACGGCCTCTTTCGCTTCCCCGCGGATAGTTTCGATAAGACGCAGATTCTCTTCCATACCGGCCCTTCTTCCCATTGCCCGCAGCACCGCGGGGGAGGCGTGCTGGAACGGCAGGTCAAAGTAGGGAAGAAGGCGCCTGTCCTCAGCGCAGAGTTTCAGGATTTCCGCCGGAAAGTGTTCCGGGTGAATGTACAAAAGGCGCAGCCGGTAATCGCCGGGAAGGCTCAGGATGCCCCGCAGCAAACCGGGAAGCTCCGTTTTGGTTCCGGTTTTCAAGTCCTTCCCGTAGGAACCAAGGTCCTGGGCTATGATATTGAACTCGCGCGTTCCCCGGTCAATAAAGATTTCAATCTCCGCCCGTATATCGCTGAGGCTGCGTGATTTTAAGCCTCCCCGGATAAGGGGAATTGCGCAAAAAGCGCAGCGGTTGTCGCAGCCCTCGGCGGCCTTGATATAAACACTGCCGGGAACGGAAAAAAGTCTTTTCCGAACCGGCAGGCTGCCGTAGACCTCCGGCAGAAGAAGCTCGCGGGCGTTTCCGTTCCCCGCGACGCTCAGGCTGAGCGCGATCCCGGCGACGCGGCCAGGATCGCGGTTGCCGAAAACCCCGTCCGCCTCGGGCAGCGCGGCGAAAAGCTCTTTCCCGTAACGCTGGGCCAGACATCCCGCGGCAAGAATTTTTTTGTGAGGATAAAGCCTGCGAAACTCCAGAAGAACGCCGACAGACTCCTTCTTCGCCGCGTCGATAAAACCGCAGGTATTGACAATAATCAGCGAAGCCTCTGCCGCGTCCCGCACGGGAAGCCAGCCTGAGTCTTCAAGAACGGTCGCGAGAGCCTCGCCGTCAACCTGATTCTTGGCGCAGCCGAGGTTTTCTATATAAAAAGTTTTCTGTGGCATCAAGGTTTTTAGAGCTTCCCCTTTCGTACATATTGTATTCTGACAGCGGCGGAAAACGCGGTTCCGGTTCTCCGCCGCCGGGCGGCGGCGGGCGGCTGGTGATAAAGACAAGCGTAGCGCGTAACGCGCCGCGCCTGGTGGCACATCACGCAATTTTTCTCCAGAAAAATTGCGACCGCATAGTTACGCGCAACTAATTGCCTTTGGCAATTCCGGGCCTTATGTTGAGCTGCCGCTTTAAATTGCGTCCGCCGGGTTGTAGCGCATAATTGCCGCTGGTGCGCGCGCAAGGGATTGCAGCGGAAATCCTTTTTTACCGCGAAGCGGTAAAAAAGATTGGAGCGGAAAGCCCGGTTTCCGGCGCGAAGCGCCGGAAATGCGCCCCAAATTAATACATCGGAATAACTTCGAGCCTGTAGCCGCCGCCGGTTTCCACCCGCGTCCAGCGTATCAGGGCCGAGCCTACCTCGCCGGGCTTGCCGAACTCGATTTCATTGCCGGAAATCCGCGCCCGCAGCGAACCGGAGTTCGAGTACCACAGCCGGATTTCGCTGCGCACATCCGTGCGGAAGGTTTCGCCGCGCCGGAAATAGCGTTCCTCGCGGGGCTGGCTGTCCGTCATGTAGCGGAACAAACAGTAGCCGCGGAACTCCGCCTCGATGGTAAAAGGCGCCGGCGTAAGGGATTCGGTAATTACCTGGGAACGCTTGACACGGGACGGCTCATTTGTGGAACCAATGGCGGCGCTATGCGCCGGGTCCTCTTCGGAAGCCGAAATCCCCGCCCCGGAAACCGTCTGGAGGTATTTATCAAAAAATAAAACGGTTTTTGCCTGCCCGCCGCGTTCAATACTGCGGCAAATGACCTTCAGGGTTTCCCCCTGGGGCGCAAGAAGCAGGTATGCCTCCTCGCCCTCATGAAGATTCATATTTTCAACCGGGGTTATCAAAAGCACCTCATTTTCTATTTTCCCGATTTTCAAAGTATAGGAAATATCCTGCCGCTTGATGATAAGCTCGTCCCCCACCCCGAAACTCTGCTCAACAGCCTCGTCCGCCATGACGTATTGAACCGGAGCTTCCGCCGGCTTTTCCACCACGGCCTCTCCCGCCGGAGGTTTCCCATGCGCGGGATTTCCATGAATAAACAGAAAATACCCGCCCGCGGCAAAACCCGCAAGAACCAGCACGCCCACAATAAGAAAAACAAGAGGCTTGTTGGATTTCCTGGCCAGAAGCGCCTCCATCGGAATAGGCTGCTCCAGAAGTTTCATATTCCTGTAAAGAGCCACGCACTCATCAGGATTAAACCCCAGGTAATCGGCGTAATTGCGGATAAAACCCATAATATACGTATCGCCGGGGAACTGATCGAATTTTTCCTCCTCCAGCGACGTAATATACCGTTTTATAATATGCGTATCGCGCGCCACCTGATCCGTGGTAAAACCACGGGCCTCCCGCGCCGTTTTGAATTTCTGCCCCAAAGATTCCATATCTGCCGCCTGTGCGCCTTATTCAGGCTCAAACAGAAAGTTTTCCTGGACATTAGCCGATGCCGGAGGATCATATTTAAACCGCGCGTCCGGAATATTCTGGTTGATTCTAATATCATCAAAATTGAACTGAATTTTCTGGTAACCCACGGTTACCGCGTCAATTCTGCAAATCATATTCTGGCTGTTTACCGAAAGAATCATCTCCCGGAACCCTTCCGAGTTCGTCCGCCAGGTCAGTTTCAGTTTTGTCACCATCAAGGAAGAATCCGGATCCAGCGGAACCCTGCCCGGCCCCTCAAGAAAAGCCATCGAATAATTACGCTTCAAAAGCGTCAGCCCCTGCTTACTCGCAATAGACGGAATCGCCCCCGCCGAACGCCTCCTAAGAGCCTGCGACATAATAACCCTGTACAGAGGAATATACACCGTCAGCTTGCTGCCATCCGTCACCAGAACCTGCTCCGCCGGACTAGTAAAATCAATCCTCAGGAGATTCGGCGACTTATAGTAAAGCGTCCCGCTCATAGCCTCCTTTTCCTGAGTAATCGTAGCCCTCGCGATATAGTCCCGCACCTCCGCATAGGTCTGCGAAACCTGATCAAAAAAGTTCTCCGCCGTCAGAATTTCCTGCGCCACAAGCGGCAGAGCAAAAAATAAAAAAATACCCGCACCCAAAAAAAGGCTTTTTCTCAACGTTTTCTAACCATCCTCCGGATTTTTCGCCATCACTAATCTCCCACCACAAAATTAAAAGGAAACACTATGGTTTGTCAAGAGCGCCTCAACGGCCGTCTACAGGGCGCGTTTTTGGGCCGCCCCAAGGCGGCCCAAAAACCGGGCTTTCCGCTACAAGTCCTCGAAAGCGCATAAGCGCTTCCTGCGGGCTTTCCGCTGCAATCCCTTGCGCA
>JAISAF010000189.1 GCA_031266855.1 Spirochaetales bacterium | reverse complement strand
AAGTTTATCTTTTTTGTTTTTATTTATTAGTGCGTGTGTATGTATATAATATGGGGGGGGGGGGGGGATGCTTATAACATAAGGAGTTACGCGCGCGTTATGCGCAATATAAATTAAGTTTGTAAAAATACCGGAAATACCCATTTCGTGTTACCTGCCGGAAAGTAAAACACAGTTTCGGGAAAATGTCAAGGTGATATTCTTAAAGAATGAAGAAAGAATTCACCACAAAGTCAAAGACTGGCAAGGGCGAAGAAGCAAAGAAAGGAAAACTTCTTCGACTTTGCGGTAAAAATTCTGATTTTATATCAGCCGCGCGCCCGTATTATTCCGTGCGTTCAAGCGGCAGATAGGGATTTTCGATGCCGCCCGGATACGGAACCCGCAGAATATCGATAAAGAGAAACACCTGGGATGTGAGCGCGCGGATGTAGGTATAAATCCTTTCTTTTGTTGTAACATCGCGGTAGGCGACAGTAAGATAACTTTTGTTTCCTGTTTCAAAAGCCGTCAAAGCCTTTCGGAAATATCCGCGCCAGGCCCAGCTTTTCTGCCTGTAGCCGGAAACAGGAACGGCTCCCTGCGGCCTGCGTTCGATGTTATGCGAAATCTGGTATCCCCGCGGATTACATACATATACGCGGATAACATTATCCGGCAGACAAATGCACAGCCGCGAAAAATAATCGTCAATGCCAGCGTCCGTACCCGCGTCCGCGAAAGCGGTAAAGCTGTTCTCCTCAAGGAAAGCCTGTACAAGAATGTCCCAGGCTCCGCGGCCCGAATTCCTGTGCCCCGCGTCAGTCTGCACAGCCGAAACGCAGCGGTGCGAAGCGGATTCAAAAACCGAACAGTCTGCTCCGGCATCCCGGATCGAAGGCTGGGGCCGGGCAAAAAGAAAACCCTGATAGTACCTTCCCCGCGAAGACATGCAGATGTCAAGCTGCTTCAGGGTTTCTATACCTTCGTAGAGAACCTCAATCCCGACACTCTCAGCAAAACCCGCAAGCGCCCGCAGATATTCGCGGTAATGATAGGACGCCTCGCTTTTATGAATATAGTCAATATCGATTTTCATAATATCCGGCGAAACAGACGCGAGCCTTTCGATATTGTTGGCGCTCTTCCCGTAATCGTCTATCGCGATCCTGCACCCCGCGTCCTTGTAGTAAGCCAGCACGGCGCTGTAATCTTCCCGCGCGGCATTAAACTCCTCTTCGGTAATCTCAATAACCAGCTTTTCAGGATTAACGCCGAACTCCCTCGCCCATTTCAGCGTAGGAATCTCTTCCGGCCTGCTGCCATAGCGCGCAATCCACTCCAGACGGATATTGATAAAAAGATACTCACCCCGCGCCTCCTCGGCATATTTGCGCAAGGCATACTTACGCACCACCCTGTCGACTTCCAGAGCCGCCTGAGTCGAAACCTCTTTATCAGCAAAAAAATTCCCCAGGGATTTTACCGAACCATCCCCGTCCCTGTACCTTCCCAGAACTTCATACGAGTATATCCGGTTCGTATCCGCCGCAAGAATCGGCTGAAAATAAGCAACAATTTCCTTTGAAAGCAAATCCGTGTACACCATCGCAGTATAGCCAGTCATACAGCAAAGGACAAGGCAGAATAAACACACTGGAATTTGTATCCCCCTGTTTTTGGGCGCCCCCCCCGGCGCTTCGCGCCGGGGCCGGGCTTTTCGCTACAAGTCCTCGGAAGCGCCGATGCGCTTCCTGTGGGCTTTCCGCTCCAATGCGCCCGAAGACGGTCGCTTTCCGATAGGTATGGATTGTAGTGGGCGCTATCGCGCCCCCGGAATCCCTGGCGCGTTATACGCACGCGGTTAATTGCCTCCGGCAATTAACCGCGTGGCCTTACTTCCCAGGCTGTAAGCGTGAAGGGTAGCGGCAGCCGGTGCGTGTGCGCGCAGCGCGAAGCGCTGCGCACGGCGGCAAACCCCGCGATTTTGCTTCGCAAAATCGCGGGCGGTGGTGCGTTTACGGCCGTATGTTAGGCGCTGTTGCGCGCGCAAGGGATTGGAGGGATGCGTAGCAGCCACGCCGCAGGCGGGGCCGCAGCGATAGCGGAGTCCCGGAAAGCCCGGTTTTTTTGTGTTGCGCGCGAAGGCGCGCACCACAAAAAAATGCGTCCAAAAATAAATTTCTGGGTATTTATTCTAAAGGCGGCTTTCATTTTCCGTGTATCTCTGCTATACTCTTTTTCTGTATGATAACAGTTATATCCCTTGGCGGGTCAATCGTTGCGCCTGATGGCGTTGATACTGGGTATTTGAAAGAATTCCGCGTTTGTGTCCGGGAATATCTGGCTGAAGACGCGCGGCGGCGGCTGATTCTTGTTATAGGCGGGGGCGCTCCCGCGCGCAGGTATCAGGCGGCGTACCGGGAGATTTCCGAAAGGGCGCAGAGCGATGCCCAGGACTGGATAGGTATAGCGGCTACCCGCTTGAATGGCGAACTTGTACGGGGGCTTTTTCCTGAGGAATGCCTGGAGGCTTTGGTGACGAATCCGGGGGAGGCTGTTTTTACGGGGAGAATCCTTGTCGCGGCGGGCTGGAAGCCGGGTTTTTCTTCCGACTATGACGCGGTTTTTCTGGCGGAAAAGTTTGGCGCCGCCACGGTTATCAATCTTTCCAATATCAGCAGGGTTTATACCGCCGATCCCAGGCTGGATCCCGGCGCGAAGCCTCTGGACAGGCTGACGTGGGCAGAGTTCCGCGCGATAGTCGGCGATGAATGGACGCCGGGCAGGAACGCTCCTTTTGATCCGGTTGCCGCGAAAAAGGCTTCTGAGTTGAAGATGAAGGTTATCGTGGCGGCTGGGAAGGATTTGGATACTATTGCTTCAATTTTGCGGGGCAAGCCTTTTTCCGGTACAACGATCGGGGATTAGCGGGCGGATTACATTAGACTTGTTCAAGAACCTGCCGGTTCTCTCACAAGTCCTGCGGAATTTGCCGCAGATGGCGGCAAATTCCAGTATTTTTAGGGGGAAGTTGTTTAGAAACTGAGGTTTCTAAACAACTCTACTAAAAGACTGGATATATATAACTGGGTATAAGCAGAAAAAAATCTAACCGCTAAGTCGCGGAAGTCAAATAAATAATATAATATAAGAGAAGTATTTTAGCCCTCCTTTTTTCGACTCTGCGGTAAATCCCGGAAAGTATGCTTTTAGTGTAATCAGAATAATCGCGCTTTTCGTTCCTATTTCCCTTCGTCGGCGGGATTAACAGGATTCGCTTCTTCAAGGATGGTTTCCAGCCTTTGAAGGATTTTCTGCGCGCCGACGGATGGTTTCTCAAGAAAATACCGGATCACATC
>JAISAF010000135.1 GCA_031266855.1 Spirochaetales bacterium | reverse complement strand
AGTTTGTCAAAGATTGTCAGAGGAATGCTCAATAGCGAATATTTGACAAAAACAAGCACAATATCCAAAGGCTCTATGCCGGTCGAAATTTCGAGGCCGAGATTTCCCTGATAAAACGCACCGGCCGCTTGCTCGTACCAAGTCTTAAAGTCCTCTATAGCGCCTTTGATTTTCCCCTGAATACCGCCGATGAGTGTTTGCATTTCGTTGTTGATGTGATCCGCGATTTGCTTTGCCCTGTCCTTATTGGTGTCAAGGAGTCCTCCTTTGAAATCTTCAATCGAGGCTATGCCACGCTTGCGGAAATCCTTGAGTTTGGCAAGACTTTCATCCTTCCAGTCCGTCCAGCGGGCGTAGACTACGTTAACAAAATTGGTAAGAAAGTCTTTCTCCAACTCCTTGAATAGATCTTCCTTTCCAAAAATCCGCGCTGACGCCGCACTCTGGCCGAGCTTCGGTTTCGCCTCGGCGCAGATATCTACCACGCTATAATCGCCCCGGTATTCGGCAAGCTCTTTTGCAAATTTTTCGCGAAAAACTTTTTTCTTGGTTTCAAAGCCGGAGTTGTCCGCGTTTGTCAGCGCGATGGTCACCTTATACTGTTTGCTCAAAAGTTTTTTGAGCATCCTGATCTCAAAATCCTGGATGCGGTCGTTAGCATAAGAAGAACAGTACACAATAGCGTAGATCATTTCATCAAACGAGAGTTCCGCGCTCAGTTTCGCGTCTATAACCGCCTCCCAGTCTTCCGCCTTGTCGGATTCCAGCCCCCAACTGTCAAAGATGTTGATCTTAACATCCGATTTGAACGGAGAGGGGATGCTGATTTTGGTAAAATCTCCGCGCCTTGTTACGGGCTTTCCTGTACCCACGCGAACCACATCGGCGCCGTAGAGGTAGTTGATGAGCGAGCTTTTCCCTACCCCCGTCTGGCCGAGGATCATCGTATTGATTTCCGGCTGTGTCATTGTTTCGCTTCCTTTGCACGCCTGATAACCTCGGCAATGAAAGCCGGACCCGTCAAAATCTGCTCAATGTCAACAGCGGGCGGTTTACCGTCAAGGGAATCTTTGCACTGCTTGTAACACAGTTCGGAAAACGCGCCGCCGAGCGCCCCAGTGATAGTTCCCGCTACCGATGCGTTGACTATCGCGCCCGCAACCGTTCCGATGCCGGGTATGAGTTTCATGAGCCCGCCCGCCACGGACTTCCCCAGCGCGGAAATACCCGTGCCGGCTGCAACAGAGGAAATCGCCGCTTTACCTATATGGATACCGTAAATCCCGGCAATACCCATGATCATTCCGGTCTGAACCGGCACCAAAAGGGCGGCGTCGCTGAACGGAATGGGGATTGCGCCGACTGTCGCCGCTGCCGTTGTCGCGCCGGCAACGATCCCTGTCGCCTGTTTGTGCTTCAAATCCAGCCGTCCGCGTAGCGCCATGACAAAGCGCTCTTTGAGCGTTCCGGCAAGATGGTTGTAAGACCAGTCGGTAAGTTTGTCCCAGTCACAGAATTGCGCCAGTCCTTCGTCCTGCCGCGCATTGATGCTCAGGCGAAAAACATCTGCGCCGGGCAAGTCTTTTTGCAGGGCTGCCATCATGTCGTTCAGTTGTTCCTCGTTCAGTTCGTCAATTTTTGTGAGCAAGACGCACGCATGAAAACCATCAGCCTTGATGCGTTTGATGAGTTTTATATCGAGTTCGGTAAATTTTTTTGCAGCTCCGGAAATGGCGTACCATACCAGGTGTACGGCATCCGCGTCAGTGGTTCCTTTGCGCTTGGCAAGAAAGTCATCGAAAATCAATTGTTCGTAATACTTCTGCCTTTCCCCGCCAATTTCGTAGCCCTCGCTGTCGTAGATGTTGACGGTGTTATTCCTAAACAGAGTGATCCCCCTCGTACAGGGTTCGCCATTGTCGCCCGACACAGCGACACTCTCGTTAAAGAGATAATTGACCACCGATGATTTTCCCACGCCGGTCTGTCCGCAAATCAAAATGTTGGGCACTTTCTGCGCCTGCAACACTTTCTCGACTTCCTGATTCACGCTTTCGGGTGAATATTCCTTCATCGTATATGCTCCTTAATGCTTACAGAGGTATTTCTTTTCACCGCCTCCATAGGACTTACCTCGTTTGATAGATACCGTTAACGACTTGCCCTGAGTTAAACACATTAGGCGCCGGCGGTTTTGATAGACAACTCCTGTCTGAGTTGTTCGATTTCGATGCCTTTTTCCTGGTTCACTGCCGGAATAACCTGTCCGGCCTGTTGATTCCGCTGTTGCTCCCTTTCTTGTAAAAAGAAAGCCTATCTGCAATTGCCTGTAGTCCAAGAGAATTGGCTATTTCCAGCAATTTTTTTATACCCACAAGATCCTCCTTGATTTAATAGCGCAAGCAAATCTTATTTATTTTGGGATTTTCCAAAATTTCGGTTTTTGATAAAAACCCACTTTTTATTCTTCATGTGCTTTCGCCTTTATCCTTCTTCCCCTTGTCCGCTATCGCCTTCCCCACAACAACCGCCGCTACAGTCGTTACAGCAATGGCCCCCGCGATAATCGCGCCCTTCTTTACCTGTTTCGATTCCAGTTCCCCGGTGGCGCACCAGTGGGTAAAATGCTCGCAGTTGTAAAACACAAAGTTGTAGTCGCCCCGGCTTGATCCGGCCAGGCATTGAGCGCGGCGGACAACCTCGTCCGGCGGGAAAACCGCGCGGACTGTCTTGTCAACACGCGGTTCGCCGCCTTTTAAAAACTCAGCCAGGGTAGTTTCCCGGATATAGGCGTTTTCCGGGTTTATTTCCGCCCCTTTGTCCGGGGAAAAGTGTATCACGCTCCCGGCATTATTGTAAATTCCGTAGTGCCTGTAAAGGCCGCGGTCCGCGTATATGACGTCTCCTTTGCGAAGAAAGCTGCCCATCAGGAACCCCCTAACCTTGTTTCCGCCAACTGCACCTGCCGCCCCGGGAACAGGGCCGATCCATGGGTCTGTTTGCCGATGTGATCGAATTGCCGCATTTGCCGCAACGCCAGACAACGACCTTGTTGCTGTCGTAAGCTGCCCAGCGGTGTCCGCCGCCCCTGGGGCAGCTTCCTATAAGCGGTTTGTTGTTGCTCCAGGTGGAGGAGCCGCACTTTGTACATTTCCAGGTTCCCATACAAGCTTCCTTTTCTTCTTAAAAAACGTCCAGGCCGCTATTCCGGCTTTCCCTCTGCCCGCCGTTCCTGCTCTTCTTCCGGCGCGTCCCGAACCTTGGCGGCTGCCAGAATTTCTGCTTTTTTAAGGATTTCCCGTTTTTGCGGGTCGGATAATTGTCTAAAGAGGGCATACAGCTTTGCACATTCGGCTTCTTCCGTCATTAAAACACCCCCCTTCATATTTCTATAAAACTTGCCAGGTCATTATTATACGATGATATAGCAATTTCATCAAGCAGTTTTCAAAAACCCGCTTGAAAGAACAGCCCTTATTTGCTATTTTGGAAGATATGGGTAAAAAAACCGCGCCTGAAACCATAAACCGGCGGATAAAACAGGTCCGTGAAGCCCTGGACATGACCCAGGCGGCTTTTTCCCGGGTTATCTCCCTTTCCGGCGGGTATCTGGCCGGAGTAGAGGTAGAAAAGCGCAGGGTCAATGACCGGCTTGTCAAGCTTATCTGTTCCTTCTTTACGGTAAACGAACAATGGCTGCGTACAGGCAGCGGGGATATGTTTGTTCCCGCGGGTGATGAAATGTTCCTCAAACTGGCAGGCCTGTTCAAAGAACTGTCCCTTAAATACCGACGTTATATCCTCAAAGAAATAGAACTCCTCCTTGAAATACAGGATAATGAAGAAAAATAGTTTCCTGGCCCATTTGATTCTAACATAGCGTGTCTATCACCTACTGATAGAGGCGGGAATATAATTGAAAAAAATTCTTTCATACCTAAAGAATATTTACCATGCCGAATTTCGAGTTTCTTTTGGGCGCATTTTTTGCTCCGCAAAAAACCGGGCTATCCGCTCCAATTCCTCAGCCCCCTGGCGCGCGCCGGCGCGGCTAAAACCGCGCCGCTTTTTTGACAGACAGCAGCATTTGCCGGCGCTGCGCCGTACCACATTTGTCCGTCCACACGCTTGCGCGTGCGGCCATTGGGCGGGGGGCTTGCGGGATTTCCGTTTCTATCCCTTGCGCGGGATCATTGCGGCTGGTCCGGGATTCCCTCTCCCCTCACAATTCCCATTACCGGGTTGTAAAAACATTCTTTTGTACTTTTCCGGCTGGAAAAGTGGTTCAGGTCGATAAGCAAAACCCGCCTGCCGTTTATGACGATACGGTTTACCGTGGCATGGGGCTGCCAGGTTTTTCCGTCTTCCAGGGTGACTTTGCCCAGGGCCGCCTCTATCAGCGCGTTGTCAACGCCGCATTCCCACAGGTTCATCGTGATGATTATATCCGGGTCAAGAAGTTCAAGTTCTTCCCTGAAAAAATTGCGCCCGGCGGAAAGAGAATCCCGCAGGAAACGCTCCATAAGTCCTTTGTCCCGGCGGCTGTTGGCGTCTTCGTTGTCGTTTGAATACTTGGACAGTTCCATAAAGGCAAAACTGATCCCCTCCCGCGTCCCGAATGCCGCGGCTATATCGCCTGCCCGGGGCAAATCTTCGCAGGCGATACCGCAGCCGTGGGTTATCCCGTAGGCCAGATACATCATGCGGCTGTGGAAGGCATGGCGGTTTACCGTGACTCCGGCTACGCTGTTTTGCCGGTAAGCGACGAGGCAGTCCGCTATATAATCGCCCCCGGACATTTGCACGGTCTCCCGGCCCACAAACAGAATTTTTGGGCTTTGCGAAAAATACCAGGGGAAAAAGCCGTCGGCGCAAAAATATTCACTGCCGGGATAGGTCCTGCCGTCTTCCCGGTAAGGGACCATGCTTTTTGAAAGCCCGCGCTTCCAGCCGGACATAAGGGATTCCAGGCGTTCTCGCGGGCCGCGTTCGGACGGCGGAAAATCCATGACCCTGGTTATAACCGCGGCATCCGTGAGGCCGCCGGCGGTTTCCGAATCCGTTGGGACATGCCGCTTAAAGGCGGTCAGGTTTACCGGGGATTCGGCCATTTCCGCAGCCATCTTCCGCCCCCTTTTCCGAATATATTATAACGGGTCTGTCACCAGATGACAATGAAGAACCCAGGAGCAAGCTCCTGGGTATCTTCGTTGGATAGGAAATTTATTATATTGGCGGGGCCATACCCCAATTCAAAGATCGGTTTACAACCTTTCTAAGTGTTGTAAATTTTCCGGAGCAAGCTCCGGGGTATGGACCCCGCCTTCCAATCAAAAAAATTCCGTGTAACTATTTAGCCTGCACCCGCCAGTAATTGCCAAGCGGGGGCAGCTCGAAAAAAATGGTAGTTTTTTTCGAGCGGAGAGTCCAGATCCCCTCGTTCAACCGGATATGGCAAAAAGTCTTGACAAGACTTTTTGCGGAGTGGGGGCTTTAGCCCCCCGACTGAATAGTTGCTGGTAGATTGGGCTAAAAAATATGCCTTGGAATTTTACCGCAAAGTCGAATACGTCAAAGAAGTAGAAAGAAGGAAGGCTGAAATGCTTACTTATTCGACCGAACCTCTGGTTCGATTTGACTTCGTGGTGATTTTTTTTCTTTAATTCCCTATAATTGCGCAATGGGCCCGAAGGGCGCGCCCAAATTCCGGACTAAAACGTGAAATCGCGGGCTTTGCCGCTTAACCCCTTCACTAAAATTTTTTAATCCGGTATACTGTAAGTAAAGACGATTTTTGGGCGTTTTCGCCCTTAAAACCTATATACGGAAGCGAGGAAGCTATGATTAGAGGCGGAGATATTGCCAAAGGAAGCTGCCTGCTCCAGAAAGGGCAGCCCTATCTGGTGGTGGAGCGGGAATTTCATAACCCCGGAAAGGGGACCGCCATTGCCCGGATTAAGATGAAGAGTATCAAGGACGGCTCGGTGCTGACTATGACTATCCCGACCCAGCAGGAAGTTGAAGACGCGGTGGTGGATATGCATAGCTGCCAGTTTCAGTATTCTGATCAGGACCATTTTCATTTTATGGACAACGACAGCTTTGACCAATTCGAAGTGCCTATTGCCGAAATGGAAGAGAAAAAGTACTACCTTAAAGAAGGCGAAATATACGAGCTTACTATTTGGGAAGGCAGTGTAATAGATATTAAGATTCCTACCAAGATGGTTTTTACTGTGGCGGAGAGCGAGAACTATGTTAAAGGCGATACTGTTTCGGGCGCGACCAAGCCTATTGTAACTGAAACAGGGCTTACCGTCCGGGTGCCCCTTTTTATCAAGCAGGACGAGAGGATTCTTGTCAACACCGATTCCAACGAGTATGTGGAGCGGGTGAACAGCTAAACTTGTCTTCCGTTATTCCCTATATTACCAAAGAAGTTAGTTTTGAATTCAGGGGGAGGCGCTATGAATTTGCCCTCTCCCACGGGCTTTTTAGTTCCGCCGGTATTGACCGGGGGTCCCGTTTCCTCTTGCGCGTTTTTTCCGGGTTGCTTGACGGGGGCCTTTTTCCGGCGCCGGGGAAGCTGCGGCAGGGGGGGACGCTGTCGGTATTGGACGCGGGCTGCGGCTGCGGGGTACTCGGGATATGCGCCGGGACCGCGCTCCGCGATCTGGCGGGAAAGGGGGCGGCCGGGGAGCGGTGTTCCGGGCCGGGGCCGGGGCTGGCTTCGGTTTTGGTCCCGGCTTCGGCTTCGGTCCCAGCGCTTGCGGTGAGGGCCCAGGACCGGGACGAGCTTGCCCGGCTTTTTACCGAATACAACGGCCTGCGGAACGGGCTTGCCGGGGCGGAACTGGAGGCGCGTACGGAAGCGCTGCTTGCCGCGCCGGCGGGGGCCGCGTGGGATTTGATACTTTCCAATGTTCCGGCCAAGGCGGGGCGGCCGGTACTGGAAGACTTTATTGGCCGCTCGGCGGGGATGCTGAAAAGCGGCGGGCTGGCCCTTGTTGTAGTAGTAAACCCGCTCGCGCCGTG
>JAISAF010000129.1 GCA_031266855.1 Spirochaetales bacterium | reverse complement strand
TGCCGGGTCGCCAGAAACGCCCCATGAACATGATTCAGGTTTACATAACTGCGGCATATAGAAGGCGCCGCGTTAATATAGACAACCGGGAAACGGTACTGCTCCAGTTCCGCTTCAATGGCGGAGGATACCGGGGCTATGACAATTCCATCTACCCGCTTTTCAAACAGCATCCGGCAGTACTGCCGCTCCTGCCGCAGATCATAGTGCGTATCGCAAAGGATTACCGTATAGTCGGATTCCTTCGACCGGGCCGCGGCGCCTCTGGCAACTTCGGAAAAAAAAGGATTAGTAATATCAGGTACCACCAGGCCGATTGACAGACTCCGCCTTAAAACAAGACTCCGCGCCAGCGTGTTCGGGAAGTATCCCATATCGCGGGCTTCTGCCAAAACTTTTTGCCGCACATCGTCCCGCACACCAGGCTTACCGCCCAAAGCGCGGGACACCGAGGAGTATGATACCCCGATTTTTCCCGCAATGTCTTTTATCGTAACTGAATGCATGTAAAAAACCTATTCCGAACTAAAAAGCATATAGTATTTCATAAAGTCTATCCATTCCCCAATGTCTCTTCGTAGTATAGCGCATTTGATCGCTCCCGCGCTACGCGCGCGGGAGCGATCAAACCGGGCTTTCCGCTCCAAGTCCTCGGAAAGCGCCCATGCGCTTTCCTGTGGGCTTTCCGCTACAATCCCTTGCGCGCGCCCAGCGGCGGGCATGCGGCTCCACCGCATGCCCCACAAGCCCCTTCACATCCCGAACGATAAAAAAACCGCCCCGCGAAAGCGGGACGGTTTTTTGTACGCATACAGGCCGTTTATTTTTTCGCGGCGTCACGTACCATCTGAACGATGTTCCTGCCGATTTCCTTGTCATACTGGTCGGCCAGATGCTGTACCCGTTCCTGGAAAGGCGCAAGCGAACGCAATTCCACAACAACAATGCCCTTGTCCTTGATCTGCTTCAGGCAATCGCCCCAGGCGCCCTGAACATAATCAAGCTGATAATCGATAGCACGAACACCCGCCTTGCGGATACCCTGCTGCTGTTCAGGCGGCAGCTTGTCGAATTTGGCTTTGTTCATAACCAGAATATTCGAGCTGATTGTATGCTGGTCGAGCATGTAATATTTAACAATATCGATCCAGCCCCAGCTTACAACACTGGCGGGATCATTTTCGCCCGCGTCCACGACGCCGGTTTGCAGGGCGGTAAACAGTTCGGACGAAGGCATCGGAGTGGGCAGCATGCCAAGAGATTTAAACAGTTCTATATACACAGGGCTTTCCATAGTGCGTATCTTTAATCCTTTCAAATCGTCAATGGTCGCTATGGCTTTTTTTGCCGTAAAGACACTGCGAAAGCCAGGCAGAACGTGTCCCAGAAGAATAACTCCATGCTGGGCGCATTCGTCCTCCATAATTTTCCCCACAGGGCCGCGTGTTACATCGCGGAAGTGTTCAACGCTTTCAAACAGAAAGGGCAAGTCAAAAACCTTCATGGAAGGCGACCAGCCCAGAATATAGGTGGTGGCTCCCATAGCGAAATCGGCGGTACCAGCCTGAGCCATTTCAAGAAGCTCCCTTTCATTGTTGGAAAGCGCACCGGAGTGATGAACATTTACCTTGATGGCTCCCTGTGTTTCTTCATTGACAAATTGAGCGAATTTGAATGATGTCTCCCCCATGTAACCGCCCGTCGGGGGCTGGCTGGAACCGTAGGTCATGGTAATGGGGCCTTGTCCTGAGCCGCTTTCGGAATTTCCGCCCGCAAAAAGCGGCAACCCAAGCAGAACCGCAAACAGCATAAACACACATACTTTCTTCATAGTCTCCCTCCATTTTAAAAAATAGAAAATTCCCGCCCTGTTTTACAAAAAGCGGATTTGCTCAAAATAAAAGATCCGGCAAAATAGTTACGACCTCTGGAACAAAAGCCATTAGAACACACACAACGGTCATCGCCACCATAAAGGGAATAAGATCCCTGGTGAACTTGTCAACCTTGAAGTCCCCTATCGCCGCGCCGACATATAAAACCGAACCGCAGGGCGGCGTAATAAGCCCGATAATAAACCCATACACCATAACGACAGTAAAATGCAGTTTCCCCATACCGATGGATTCGGCGATAGGCATAAAAATGGGCGTAAAAATCAGAATACAGGGCAGCGGATCCATAAAGGTTCCCACCAGAAGCATCGCGATAATCATTCCGATAATTATCAAAGAGGGGTTCGTTGTAATCGATAAAATCCATTCCGCCAGAGCGTCCGGCACCTGGGCAATAGCAAATATCCAGCCCAGAATTATCGCGGCTCCAAGCGCGAACATGACTTCGCCAACCAGTTCGGATACCCGCGTAAGGCTGGAATACATCTGCTTCATGGTCGGAATGCAGCGCAAACCGAAGATTCCCACAACGATGGCGTAGAAAATAACAATGTCCGCCGCTTCGGTCGGGGTTATAATTCCCAGAAGAATTCCGCCCATGATGATAACGGGAATCCCCAAAGCAGGCAGACTTTCCCAAAAATACCTTACCCTGTCCCGCCATGTCATATCGCCCGACTTGGGGAAGTTAAACCGGCGTGCCCAAATAAAACTTACCACTAGCATAGACAGTCCCGTCAACAGGCCGGGAATAATACCGGCTACAAAAAGCATAGCAACCGACTGCCCCGTAGCCAGGGCCGCGACAATCATCAGGTTGCTAGGCGGAATAATAACACCCAAACATGAGGAGCTTACTGTAACAGCAATCGTATAGCCCTTTGGGTAGCCCTCCTTAAACATAGCGGGAATCAGTATACTGCCGGTTGCGGAAGTATCGGCAACCGCCGAACCAGTCATGCCGGCAAAGAATATGCTAACCACGATATTGACATGCGACAAACCTCCCCGGATGTGTCCCACCATAGCCTTGGACATATTCAGCAGCTTTTCAAAAAGCGGCGTCATGGACATAAGTTCGCCTGCCAGCATAAAGAAAGGAATACACATAAGAGCATAGCTGTTCATACCCGCAAACACACGCTGTGGAACAACAATAAAGGGTACATCAGGATGAAAAAAATGAAGAGTTAAATAACTGGTAACAATCATGGAATGGGCAATCGGCATACCCAAAAGCATTAAACCAAAAAAACCTACCAAAATGGCAAGAGCTGAAATCATACATCTTCCTCCTTACCCGGCTTTTGCCGCCGGAGGCACATAATCGGGATTTTTTATCATACGCACATTGCTGATTATAATGTCGATAAACACCTTGATTCTGTTCAGGAACATAAGCGCGACACACACAGGCAGAGAGGCATAAATATAATTCAGGGGAATCAGCATAATCGTGGAAATTCCGCTTTTCCCCTGTTCATAATACTTCATGCTGTCAATAAAAAATTGATACAGCACAACAAACAAAAGGAGGTGTATCAATGTTTCCACAACAAGCCTGCCCTTTGGTCCAAGTTTGTCAACCAGAAAAGTAACCCTGAAGTGATGGTCTTCCTTTTCCGCAAGAGCGGTCCCCAGGAAACACAGCCAGATAAAACCATAAATGGCGAATTCATCCGACCATTCAAAAGGCGCCCTGAAAACATAACGGGCGCAGACTCCCATAAACACGATAATTGAGATTGCTACAAGAAGAACATTGGACATGACTTCGTTCACTTTGTTATAGCCCAGCCAAATCCTGTAAAGAAGCGACGGTTTCTCCATAATAAGATTTCCTCCACAAATTGAAAAACTCTTTCCGGGGAATTATACCCTCTGGCGGGCAGCCCCGGCGCAATAAAATCGCTCACCATGCCAATCTGAAAAACCTTCCACCTCCCCTCACTACATACTGCGCCGCTTTATACAAAGCGGAAGTAAACTAAGAGCCTGTTCAATATCTTGAAAACCTCTGGGTGCGCAAGGGGCTGGTGGCAAAATTGCGAAGCGATTTTGCGGTTGCCGCTACGCGGCGCAAGGGATTGTAGCGGAAAGCCCGCAGGAAAGCGCATGGGCGCTTTCCGAGGACTTGAAGCGGAAAGCCCGGTTTTTGGCGCGAAGCGCCAAAAATGCGCACAAATTCCGAATCTGTAGATTTTTTTGACTTCGCGGTTAAAAAATCCTGTGAGGAGGGGCGACGGATTTACCAGGAAAAGAAATTGTTTTATACTTGAAGAATATGCAGTTAGCCAGTTTGATTATACCGAATTTCGTATTCCTGCACGGAAATTACGGCAGCAAGGATGAAATCATTGACGAGCTTATACGGGAACTTTTCCGCTCAGGGCGTTATAAAATTAACCATACGCCGGAGGAAGTCATGCGGGCGGTTAGCGAACGCGAAAATCTTGGAGGAACGCTTTTCCCAACCGGCCTGTGTGTACCCCACGCGCGGCTTGAGAACTTCGACGATATTCTAATCCTGGTCTGCGTACCGCTTAGCCCTGTTCCCTGCGGCGATACGCGGATCCGCATTCTGGTTCTGGTATTTACCGGACACCAGACTTCGACCATATACCTGAATACGCTGGCGGCCTTTGTGAAAATTTCCCGCGATACGGAGTTTTTTACGCGGCTTCTTGCCTGTTCCGCCCCGCACGACTTTATCCAGCTTTTACGGGAACGGAATATCGAGGTAAAAAAAGAATTTCTGGTCGAGTCCATTATGTCGCAGAACTTTCACAGCCTACGCCCCGATAATACCATAAAAGACGCAATCGATGCTTTTTATAAATATAATACAACCTATATCCCCATTCTGGAGGAAAACGGGGATTTCGCTGGTGAAATATCGGTCTTCGATATTTTCAATTTAGGAGTACCGGATTATGTGGAAAAAGTCGGCAATCTGAAATTCCTGAAAAGTTTCGATACATTTGAAAAAACGCTTCTGGACAAGGAAAACGCGATAACGCTCCGGGAAGTTATGCGCAAACATACGCTGTCGCTTGATGAAGACTCTCCCATTATCGACGCGATTGTAAAAATCACCAGCGCGAAGCGGATCAACATCCCTGTCGTGCGGGCCGGGGAAAAACTCGTGGGAATCGTAACCATAACGGACATTATCCACAAGGTGCTAAGGGCCTGATATGGGATTTCTCTCCTGGACCGCCCTCGCCATCTTTGTCGCCGCGTATCTCCTGTTTCTCAGCGAGAAACTCAACCGCACGGTTGTCGTGCTCGCGGGAGCCGCTCTTTTTCTTATCCTGCACATCGTTGACCAGACACAGGCCTTCCTCTCGATAGACTGGAATGTCATTTTTTTTATGATTTTTATGATGCTTATCATCGGTGTCACCAAAACCACAGGGCTTTTTCACTACATCGCCATCAAGGTAGCAAAAACCGGACAGGGAGACCCCTTAAAAATTCTTATTCTCTTATCCCTGGTTGGAGCTGTTTTTTCCGCGTTTATTGACAACGTAACTACCGTACTTATCCTTACACCCGTCACCATCCTTATCGCCGTGGAGCTTGGAATTGCGCCCACGCCGTTTATCATCTGCCAGTCCATCGCCGCCAATATCGGAGGAACCGCCACCCTTATTGGCAATCCGCCGAACCTGAAAATCGGAAGCGTCGCGAAACTGAAATTCCTTTCGTTTGTCGGCAATCTGGGGCCTATAGTAGTAATCAATCTGATTGTTTTCGCGCTGCTTGTCTTTTTCCTGTTCCGGCGGCAGATGGTTATTTCCAATGAACGCAAAGCGCGCATCATGGAATTTGACGAATCAAAAGCCCTGGAAAACAAACCCCTCCTTATCAAAAGCCTCATTGCCCTGTTTCTCATAATAAGCGGCTTTCTGTTCCATGAAATCCTCAACCTCGAAGCCGCCACAATAAGCTTCTTTGTCGCCGCCCTGCTTCTTGTGTTTTCAGGCAAACACGAACCCGAAGCCTTTCTGCGCGACATCGAATGGGGAACGGTTTTTTTCTTCGTCGGCCTTTTCATTATGGTTGCCGGCCTCACGGAACTTGGCCTGGTCAAAATGTGCGCCGATTTCTTCATGCGCATAACAGAAGGCAGCCTCCCGCTGACCTCGTTTCTCCTGATATGGCTTTCCGCCCTCTTTTCCGCGCTTATCGACAATATTCCCTACGTCATGGCAATGATTCCAATTGTGGAAGACATCGCCGCGGAACTCGGGCCGCAGGCCGCCATGCCCCTGTGGTGGTCGCTCGCCCTGGGCGCCTGCCTGGGAGGAAACGCGACCCTCGTCGGAGCTTCGGCGAATGTCGTAGCCGCGAGCATTTCGGCGCAAAGCGGTTATCCCATCAGGTTTCTTGACTTCATTAAATACGGCCTCCTGTTTACGGTCATAAGCCTTTCCCTGTCAACAGGCTATATATTCCTGCGCTATTTTTAAGATATATGACGGGCGCATCCGCGCCGGACTCCCGTCCGGCGCGGACCGGGCTTTCCGCTCCAAGTCCTCGGAAGCGCCCATGCGCTTCCTGTGGGCTTTCCGCTCCAATCCCATTGCGCGAGCGGCAGCGGCTAAGAAGAAAAGATCACCGCTAAGTCGAAGAAGGGCACGATAGAGAAAGTAAAAAAGGAAGGAAGAAAAAGAACATTAATATTTTCATGTATCTTTCTTCGACTTCTTCGACTTCGCGGTAAAAATTCTCCATTTTTTATGAAGCACGCGGAACTTGACACATATTTTAAAACAATGATATAGAATACGAAGGAATAAAAAAATGAAAAACTTTGTTTTACTTATTTTTTTGACAGTAGTGCCGCTGAATTTATTTGCTCAAAATGAAACCGGAAGCAACAGCTATATATTACCCTACGGCATTGATAATCCTGAGAGCTTTGACGCAAAAACTGATTTAGACGAATACCAGTTATACTTAAACCCGGTTGGATGGTCGCCCAAAGGATTATTCGCGTATCAAACAGGATTTTATGACGGACATTTCAGTGGCGTAAAGTTAGTAATATTCGACACCGTCAATGATAAACTCGTTGAAGAAGCGTTTATAACAACGTATGCTCCGGGAGAGGATATAATCGAGGAATATGATGAAGATATAGCACAATGGAATAAGATCCTTGAAAAATATCAAATAAATAAGCGGATACCCGCGTTTCAGGAAACCACAAGAGCGTCTACTCTTCAAAATTTTCCATTGCAGCATAATTCAAGGAATTTATTATGCTGGTTTGAAAATAAAACTGTCCCTGGAAAATACTCCGATGAAAGAAACGTAACATGGGAACTGTTTGCGGGTGATACCGCCATACGCAAGAGAGTATCATCGGGGGAAGAGTCTTCGTATATGTTTACCGGGGCAAAAATACTAGGCTATTTTAAGAGTCCGTTTGAGGAAAGAATTGTTATCCTGACAATATTCCGCGACGGCGGTTTTGAAAGTGAATATTGGAAAGTATTA
>JAISAF010000100.1 GCA_031266855.1 Spirochaetales bacterium | reverse complement strand
CGTAGCGGCTAACCAGGCGCGTACAGGCAGACCCGCGAAACCACTACGCGATTTCGCGGGTCCGCCTGTAACACGGCCTTCTGTCCGCCGCCGCCCGGCGGCCCCTTACGCTTGCCGCTATCCATAACGCTTTATCCCCCGCATTCAGTACTACGAAAACCGGAAAAAGTTTTAAGCGCCTGTTCAATATCTTGAAAACCCCACGGGCGCGCCAGGAATTGAAGCGGAAATCCTTTTGGCGCAGCCAAAAGAGTGGAGCGGAAAGCCCGGTTTCCGGCGCGAAGCGCCGGAAAGGCGCCCAAATTCCGAATTACAAACGGGTTTTGAATAGGCTCCATTCTTCCACAGTCCTATGACAAAAATCCTATAGGGCGAAGCGCCTGCCTTTTAATCCCTGGCTGCCGAAGAACAGGGCGCGGGGGCCGATGGCCTTTTCAATAAGGGCCATTTTGTTTCCGTGACTGCTCAGGCCGGACATGCAAATGCTGCCACAGCGAAAACCAACCGCGTAATGGATAATATCGGTGTCCTCCCCGGTGCTGTCCCAGGGCATGATTCCTATACCTATCTGATGGCAGATACTTACCGCCTTGACGCATTCGCTGAATGTGGGATACTTCTGTACCCGCAGAATGGCGGCGTTAAAGCATCCTTCCCGTGCGCAGCGTCCCAGGCGTTCCAGATCCGTACCGAAAATATCGCTTCCGGCGACCTGAATATCTACCGCCTGTGTGATTTTCTTAAACCCGTCCATGTCCTGAGCGTCCAGGGGATCCTGAATAACGACAAAGGGATATTTTTTTGCTATGGTTGTGAGCAGTTCGATCATTTCTTCCCGTGTGCGCTTCTTTTCGTCGTACAGCCCTTCATAACGGCTGGTTTGGGCGTTGTAAAAGGCCGCGGCGGAAAAGTCCGCGTGAAGTCCTACTTTGTCTTTGAAGCCGGTTTTTTCAATACATTCGGCCATGAGCTGCCACATCTGGCCATCGTCTTTTACGCGGCCTTTGGGGATAGCCATGGAAAAGCTGCGGTGAGGCCGCACTCCGTACTGTTTGGCCATTTCGCTTTCCCACAGATTTTCGACTTCCCAGAGCGCGTAATCGGCCTCGTCGTTGGTAGAAAAACCGTGGGCCACAAACGCGTAGTTTGGTTTGCCCTGGGCCAGGGAGTGTTCGCCGTAGCGGTTACTTCCCGACGCTCCTAGAAAGCCGGGAACCGGAATTTTCGCGGCAAAAGCGCCGCCGATGTATTCAAAAAGGGGCATTTCAAGACAGGCCGCGCCGGTTTTCAGTACCGCGAAGGAAAGGGGAGAGCTGACATTCACGGCAAGGGGCAGGCCGCGCCTGGCAAGTGTTTCAGTTATGGCATGGTCTATAATGCCTTGGGAAAGGCAGTCCATGCCAATGATCACCGGGGCCAGCGTGCCGTTTATCAGGGCCGCCGCCGCCGAAACCCCTTTCCCGCCGAAACGGTTTCCCCCATCGTACAGATGGTAGCCGTAATACGGGCCGCTCGTGAGGCCCTCGGTATATGAAGAGACAGCCTGTTTTCCGCCGGCTGTAGTGATCCGCACGTTTACCGCGGGAACCATATAATCCGACAGAGCCTCCCATGCTTCAATGCGGGTAATAATACTTGACTTCATTATTTATTCTCCTTCCGTTGTGCCTCTTCGGGTTTTTGAAAGCGCCGTCCTTTCAGGCTGCGCCGGCCCGCGAATACCGCGTTTTCCCCCAATTCCCGTTCAATTTCCAGGAAGCGGCTCCCGCCGGAACCCATGCAGGATTCGCGGATGGTCCCCGCGTTGATGCCGACACTGTAGTCTACGATGCTCAGGCCCTCGCCGCGGCTGCTACAGGGCATGACGCCATATCCGTTCTGGTAGGCGAACTGAATCATTTCCAGGGATTCTGTAATGGAGCCTATCTGGTTTACCTTGAGTAGTACCGTATTTGCCGATCCCTGCCGCACTCCCTGTGCGACCCGGTCTGTGTTTGTGGTAAATAAATCATCCCCGACAATCTGTATATCCACTTCGCGGGCAATAATCGCGTGTCCTTCAAAATCGTCCTCGTGCAGGGGATCTTCCACAATGACAAAAGGATATTCACCAGCCATCCTTTTTATGACATCGATTACTTCGTCCCGCGTGCGGGGTTTTGCGTCAAAAAGCCCCGCGTAGCGGCCTGTCTGGCGGTTGTAATAGCAGTCCGCGGCCAGGTCTCCCTGGAGGCCGATTTTCCCTTCGTACCCGCAGCGGTTTATTGTTTCCGCCATAAGGCCCCACAGTTCAAAGTCATCCTGAACGACATCCGTGGGAACATTGACAAATCCCGCGCAGGTCGTGATGGAAGAAGGTTTACTCGCCGTAAGGCCGTAACAGTCCGCCATTTTTTCCTGCCATTTTGTTACAACTTCCCACAGGGCGTAAACCGCTTCGGAAAAGCTGGGAAAGTCATAGGAAATAAATGAATAGGTTGGTTTGGAACCCGCGCTGTGTTCGCGGATATAACGGTTGCTTCCGGCGGCGCAGCCAAAAGCCGCCGCTGGCAGAGTAACCGCCGCGGCGCCGCCGATGTGCCGGTACAGGGGAATATCCAGGGCCAGCGCCCCGGCTTTTAATACCGCCGCCGATACCGCCGCGATGGCGTTCCCGCCAAGCCGCGCTTTGGCATCGGGGCCGTCTATATTCAGCATAATATGGTCGCACAGGAACTGTTTGGTGGCGTCTTCGCCGATCAGGGCGGGGGCTATTTTTTCATTTACGTTATTAACAGCCTGTCCTACGCCTTTACCGCCATAGAGTTTTCCGCCGTCATAGGCAAAGGCGATTTCGTGTGTTCCAATAGAAATTCCCGCTGTGCAGACGGCGCTGGCGGTCTGTCCGCCTTCGGTAATGACCGTTGCTTCAATAGCCGGGTGACCCCTGCCGGACAATACCTGCCGGGCAAACACCTGCTTAATGTAGGTTGATTTCACTGACTTTCCTCCTTACAGCTCTTTTCCGCATATTCTGACTAAAAACGCATAATAAATTAAATTACATTCAAATAATACTCCGCAGGTTGAATTTGGTCAAGAATAACCATACTGAATTTCTATGAAAAAACGCCGTGCGGGAATTGACATCATAATTATTTATAATATAATGATTTACTGTCGCCGATACAAAATTGTAAAAAGTATTGACAAGTTTAAACTAATGGCTTTACTGTATATACATGGAACAGAAAATAGTATATTAGGCATGAATGCAATATTAAGTTGAATGTTGTTCAAATTATATTGTATGAAATATCAGGATTCTATCGTTCTGGAGGAGGATTTTTATGTCTGACAGTGTATCAAAAGCGGCTGCTCCCGCGGATGGCAAACCGGCCCAGATACTGGGACGCACGGATTTGTACGCCCTGGCTATTGGGCAGGTAATCGGAGCCGGGATTGTCTCGGTACTGGGCGCCGCAATCGGGGTAACCGGACGGTCAGCGTGGCTGGCGTATTTCTGCGCTATCGTTATTGGTTTTATCACTATTTTGCCTTTCATTTTTGTTTCCAGTGTCGCGCGCTGCCGCGGGGGTACGTACTCGCTGACCTACGGGCTTTTAGGTGAAAAATGGGCGGGATGCTTCATTATGGCAAGCGTGCCGGGGGCTTTCTCCCTTTCGATTTACGGCGTGGCTTTGGGCACGTATGTCAATTCTCTGCTGCCTACGGTCAGCCCGACTCTTGTCGCGGTGGCGATTACTGTCATTTTTTACATTATGAACATGAGGAGCGTAAAGGGAATCGCGGGTCTTCAGAAACCCATGACATGGCTGCTTATCGGTACGCTGCTTATGTTCATGGTTGTCGGGCTTTTCCAGATGAAGAGTAATCCCTTTAATTTCGGGACTGATGATTTTATTACGGGCGGTTCTGAAGGATTTATCCGGGCTATAGTGCTGCTGGTTTATTCCACGTACAGTTATTATATGTGTTTCAATTTTGGCGGCAGCGCGAAGAATCCCAAAAAGGATATTCCCATCGTTATTCTGACGGTTCCGCTCGTTCTGGTTGTCATTTACTGCGGTGTTGGTATGGTTGCCTCCAATGTGCTTCCGGTGAGCGAAGTGGCGGGTAAGCCTTTGACGATGGTAGCGGATATCATACTGCCCGCGCCTCTGTTTATTCTTTTTATCGTAGGCGGCGTTATGATGGCCCTGGCGACCAGTCTGAATTCCCAGTTTGGTTCCTACGGCAGGCAGTTTGCCCAGGGGGTAAAAGACAAGTGGTTCCCGGGTTTCCTGTGTAAAATTAATCGTCACGATCAACCCTGGATTATTGTTACTCTTGCCTTCATTATTACCCTGATTCCCATTCTTACGGGCTTCAAGATTGGGGAAATAGCGAATAATATCGTACTCCTTACGTATATCGCGGGACTGCTTCCGATGATTGGGGTATTGCGGCTTCCAAAACTGTATCCTGAGGCATGGAAAAAATCCCGTCTCCACATGCCTGACTGGATCTTCTACATTATTATAAGTATTTCGATTATGATGAAACTTGTAGTTACATATTGGTCCGCACGGGGCCTGACCGTGACCAAAGTAACCGTATCGCTTGTAGCGGTTGCCTTCTGTTTTGGCTACGCGATTATACGCTCCAAAAGGAAACTGGTTAAAATGTCCATAGGCAATTTTGATATAGGGGATAATTAACCTTTTTGCGGTTTCACGGGCGGTTCATGAATTGTGAACCGCCTTGAATTTTTAGAGCCTGTTCAATAGAGCTGCTTTAGAAACCTCAGTTTCTAAAGCAGCTTTGGGAATAGTTTCTATATAAAAATTGCGGGGCGTGGGTGTAGGCGCGGAGCCGTGTATGCTTCGCATACACGGCTCCGCCGTTGCCGCCGCGCAAGGGATTGCAGCGGAAAGCCCACAGGAAAGCGCGTATTAGCGCTTTCCGAGGACTTGGAGCGGAAAGCCCGGTTTTTTGCGAAGCAAAAAATGCGCGCTGTTAGTTTTTGGGAAAGCTCTATTGAAATAAATTTTAAGGGGGAGGCGATTTGAAAATTTTGCA
>JAISAF010000076.1 GCA_031266855.1 Spirochaetales bacterium | reverse complement strand
TCCTTGCTCGGCGTAGTCTCCAGACTACGCCGCCCAAAAAGCAAGGCTCCCGCCTTGCGGATTTGGAACCCGGCGCGTGAAATTACCCTTGACAGGTTCGAAAAGCCGCAAGCGTGGACGCTTGCTTCTAACCCGGCGTAGGCAGAGCCTACGCCGAGCGGGTATTTCATTTCTTATTCTTATTTTACTTTTTCTACTTTGCGGTAAAGATTCTGATTTTTTATCAGCCGCGCGTAGCGCCTGACGCTGGTGCGTGCGCCAGGGATTGGAGCGGAAAGCCCGCAGGATTTGCATGGGCAAATCCGAGGACTTGGAGCGGAAAGCCCGGTTTTTTGCCCGTGGATTCCACGGGCAAAAAAGGCGCCCAAATTATTTGCGTGTGTAGAAGCAGACTGTGGAGCGGCCATAGAGGCGGCGGCTGGTGCGTGCAAGGCAGGGGGTTTCTTCCGGCAGTTCGTCTTCCCTGGGATGGTGGATAAGCACGGTCGCGTTTTCGGCGAGGAGCCGCGATTCGCCAATCATGTCCAGAAGCTGGGTCCTGAATCTGTAGGGAAAGGGCGGGTCGAGAAAGATAAAATCAAAGGGACCGGCGGAGGCGAATTTCAGATAACGTTCCACGGGCATAATATGAACCTTGGCGCTGCCTTCCGCGAGGGCGGCGTTTTGCAGGAGAATCCGCCGTTTGCCGCGGTCCTTTTCCACCAGAACGATGGAGGAGGCTCCCCGCGACCAGGCTTCAAGGCCGATAATTCCCGATCCGCTGAAGAGGTCCAGAAATGCTGTTTCGGGGAGTTTCGCCTGGATGATCGCGAAGACCGATTCCCGCATTTTGTCCATCGCGGGTCTGATGATTCCCGCGGGGCAGGGGATTTCCCTGCCTTTGAGTTTCCCGCCGGTAATTCTCACGGGGCGTCTCCCGCGCCGGATACGGCTCCAGCGGCAGTTCCGGCTCCGCGCAGGCCCGCGTGCCGGGGGGCGTTCAGGCCGGGATCTTTTTCCAGGATGGCGTTTGCCGCTTTGCGTGCGTCTAACATAAGCTGGGTGTCGCCGGGAAGGGAAGCGGCCCTGAAGTCAAGAAGTCCGGCCTGGCGTACTCCGCTTAAGTCCCCCGGCCCGCGAAGCAGCAGGTCTTCCTCCGCGATGCGAAAACCGTCGGTGGTTTCCTTCATAATGGTGAGCCGTTTTTGGGCGAGGCCGGTATATTCCGGGGCGTATACAAGAAAGGCGTAGGACTGCTGCGCGCCGCGTCCCACCCGTCCGCGGAGCTGGTGCAGGGCCGCGAGGCCGAAACGTTCGGCGTGTTCGATAACCATGCAGGTCGCGTTGGGGACATCGACGCCGACTTCCACGACGCTGGTTGCCGCGAGGATGCGGATTTTCCCCGAGGAGAAGTCCGCCATAATAGCGCGTTTTTCCTCTTCGCCAAGGCGGGAATGGATAAGCCCCGCCGGAACGCCGGGATAGATTTCGTTCTGGAGTTTGTGGTACATGGACTGCGCGTCTTTCAGATCCGCGGCCTGGTTTTCCTCAATAAGCGGATACACGAAATATGCCTGATGCCCTCTGCCCAGTTCAACACGTACAAACTCGTAAACCTTCCGCGCGTTTGCTTCGAGGGCAAGATGGGTTTCAATGGGTTTTCTGCCTTCCGGCATGGTTTTGATGAGCGAAACATCCATATCGCCAAAAGCGGAAAGGGCGAGGGTTTGGGGAATAGGGGTGGCGCTCATAACAAGAATATCGGGGTACAGGCCCTTCGCGAAGAGGCGGTTTCTTTGAATTACGCCGAAACGGTGCTGCTCATCAATAACGACAAAACCCAGGTCGCGGAATTCCACATCATCGGAAAAAAGCGCGTGCGTGCCGATAACAATGTCTATGTCTCCGGCTTTCAGGGCCTGGAGGGCCGGCTTTCGCGCCCTGCCGGACAGGGCGCCGGAAAAAAAGGCCAGCCGCACGCCGAGGGGTTGCAGCAGGCGGGCGGCGTTGTCCGCGTGCTGGCGGGCAAGCAGTTCGGTGGGCGCCATGATTGCTGTCTGCCGGCCCGCCTGGGTAAAAAGAAGCGCGCTCAGAAACGCCACCAGGGTTTTGCCGGAGCCTACATCGCCCTGCAAAAGCCGGGACATGGGATGGTCGGCTTCAATGTCCGCTCGCATTTCCCCAACGCATTTTTTCTGATCCGCGGTAAGCTGGAACGGAAGGGCTTTTATTAGTTTTTCCTGCAAGGCGGGGGAATACGCCCGTGTGGAACGCACAGCGGCTTTCCGCTGTAAAGCCCGGCGGGCGACTTCCATTTGCATAAGGAAAAGCTCGCGGAAGGCGAGGGAGCGGCGGCCCGCGGCAGCTTCGTCAAGGCTGGCCGGATCATGCACCGCTTTCAGGGCGGCCGAAAGCGGCAGAAGGTTTCCGGCCCCGCGTATGTCCGCGGGGATTTCATCCTCAAGATGGCTTCCCTGTTCATACGCCGCGCGGATTATTTTCCGCAGACTTTTTTGCGCGAGGCTGCCGGCAAGGGGATACACTGGAAGGACGCAGGAAAAAAGTTCGGGGTGTGTTCCGGCTGGTTCCATTTCGAATTTGACGCACTGGAGTTTTCCGTAGGAAAGCGCGGCTGTTCCCGCTATATCAAGGCGCAGGCCCGGCGGGTATTTGTTTGCGTAATGGGCGGTGGCCCGCTCGTCCCTTCCGAAAAAAGACAGCTCCGCCAGGGCGCTTTCATCCCGCAGAACGAGTTTCAGCGTTTTTTTGCCGCGCACATAAAAGAAATCGTGGCAGTCAATAATGGCTGTTGTATTGAATCTGCCGCCGTTCCCGGTAGCGGCGGCAAAGGGGACGCGTTTTGACCTGTCCTCATAATCCCTGGGTATATGTGTTAGAAGTTCGCCAATGGTGTGTATGCCCAGCCTGGCCAGATCCTTTTCCGCCTGGGGCCCCACTCCCCGTACCCGCCGCACGGGCGTTTGCAGGTCGTACAGATACATGATTAAAAGGGAATCCGCTGTATCAGGAGGGCCAGACGTTCTATAAGAGCGGCCCCGCCGAATCTCAGCGCGAGGAGCGATAGAGCGCCGCTTACAAGGGCGGTTATATAGGAGACTCTTCTCCCCCGGAAGATAAGCCGCGTCAGGGGCAGGAGGACAGGATTCAAAACCATATCGATATAGCGCCAGAACGGACTTGCGGAGTTCAACCGCACAAGGACTCCCACAAGGCGCAGCAGGGTAAGAAATATATACAGGCCGATAAAGAACGCCGCCGCGGCCCACAGGCGCACAACCAGAAGGGCAAGAACAAGGCCGCAGGTGATCTGCTGGAAGTCGGCAAGGGACTGAAAAACGTTCCCCGCGACAGAAAGAATAATAAGCGCGAAAACAGGGGAAAAATCAAAAGGGCCAAAATGGAAAAACGTACAGCGCCGGAAAAAATTCAGGTACGGATCGGTAAGTACCGTAAACAAACGAAATACCCTGCCATAGCCGCGTCTGTAACCATGTCCATAGCCGCCGCCGGCAAACCAGCTTATTATAATACGCGCGATAATGATGAACGTATAAATTGAAATAAGTGTGCCGCATACAGTCATGATGGAACTGAACATAGATCCCCCGCTTTGTAAAACAGCTTTACTGTTTCCAGACTTCCTGAACCCAGGGAATATTCCTGATCCGCTCAAGAACATCCTCGTAGGAGGATGTCTTTATCTGGGATGTTACCTTGATGATCTTTTCTTTAGCCCCCGCCTCCTGCGCCGCCGCCTCTTCTGCCGCCGCCCCGCCGTCGCGGTTCATGTGCAGGTAAATAGTACAGTTGCCGGGATTTTCAGCAAGAATGCCCCGCAGCAGAAAGAAGTCTTCCTCGTTCCGGGGCTCTGTACAAAACTGGATATGCAGCTCCGAGATGGCGCCCGCCTCCAAATCGTTCGGATCCTTAAACTCCTCAACAATAATCTGATACGCGTTCTTTTTGGAATCAAACTCCAGCTTGCCGGTAAGTCCGGTAATAACATCGTCAGCCAATGTCCCCTGCACCTTTGCGTAGGCCTGGGGAAAAATAGTCAGGGCTATGGAACCATTATAATCATCAAGAATGGCAAAGGCCATTTTTGATCCCTTTTTGGTAATCAGCGTATGCACATCCCGCAGCATACCAATAAAACTATACTTATTCCCCTTCGTTGCCCGTTCGGGATGCGCCAAATCAATACGGACAGTCTTCTGCCACAGAGCGCGGAAGGGATCCAGGGGATGGCCGGAAAAATAGAAACCCAGAAGGTCCTTTTCCAGCTTGAGTTTATCAAAAACCGGCCAGTCAGCGATATCCGCGATACCAGGCTCCCGGAATTCCTCTTCCGTACAGGCATCAAAAAGGGAAGTCTGCCCGTACAGTTTGCTCTCCTTTTTTGACGCGGCATATTCCACCGCCGTGTCAATTGAAGCGAAAAGCGCGGCCCTGTTCGGATGCAGGCTGTCAAAAAGCCCGCACTGAATGGAGGCTTCCAGAACCCGCTTGTTGACAGCCTGTATATCCAGGCGTTCCAGGAAATCGAAAAATGAGGTGAACGGCCCCTTTTCCCTCCGTGTTTCAAGAATTTTTTCCACAGCGGCCTTTCCCACCTGTTTAATGCCCAGAAAGCCGTAGAGGATATTGCCATCCACAACAGTAAAGATTTTTTCCGACAGATTAATGTCCGGCGGCAGAATCTTTATTCCCATTTCCCTCGTTTCAGTAATATACATCGCCAGTTTGTCAGGTTTGCCGATTTCATTGGTCAGGTTCGCCGCCATAAACTCCGAGGGGAAATTGGCTTTCAGATAAGCCGTCTTGTAAGCCAGTACCGAATAGGCCGCCGCGTGGGATTTGTTAAAGCCGTAACCGGCAAAGGGAACCAGCAGCTCGAAAATCTCGTCGGCCTTTTTCTCCGTATACCCCTTTGCCACAGCCCCCGCGATAAAGGAAGCCTTTTCCTTCACCATCTTTTCCATATCTTTCTTGCCCATAGCGCGGCGCAGAATGTCGGCTTTGCCCAGACTGTATCCCGCGACAATCTGGGCGATCTGCATAACCTGCTCCTGATACACGATAACACCGTAGGTTTCCTTCAAAACAGGTTCCAGACTGGCATCAGGATACGTGATTTTTGTTTTCCCGTTTTTCGAATTGATAAACTGATCGATATTGTCCATAGGCCCCGGACGGTACAGGGCGTTTAAGGCAATAAGGTCCTCAATGCTCGCGGGTTTTGTCCGCTTCAGGACTCCCTGCATACCCTGGCTTTCAAACTGAAACACGCAGGCGCTCTTCCCCTCGCCCAGCAGCGCGAATGTCTTCGCGTCGTCCTCCGGGATTTTTTCAATATCAAAACCGGGATTGTCCCTGCGGATAATATCCTGGGCGTTCTTGATAAGCGTAAGGGTTTTCAAACCCAGAAGATCCATTTTCACCAGGGAGCAGGACTCAAGCTGGCCCATCGTGTACTGGGTGCTTATCGCGCCCGTCTTCGCGTCACGATACAGGGGAACATAGTCAGTCAGCTCCGATTTGCCAATAACAACCCCAGCCGCGTGAGTGGAAGCGTGCCGCGCCAGCCCCTCAAGAATAAGGCTTGTTTCAATAAGCTCAGGATATACCCCCTCGCGTTTTTTCAACTCCGCCAGTTTCGGCTCCGCCGCCAGCGCCGAACTTAACGTAATGCCCTGCCCCTCGGGAACCAGCCCCGCGATAGCCTCCGCCTCGGCAACGGAAAAATCCAGAACGCGGGCAACATCCTTGATAACGGCCCTGGGCTGGAGCGTTCCGAATGTGATAATCTGCCCAACCCTGTCCTTACCGTATTTTTCCGTTACATAATCGATTGCCTCCTGCCGCCGTTCGAAGCAGAAATCGATATCAAAATCCGGCATAGAAATACGTTCGGGATTCAGGAACCGCTCAAACAGCAGATTATACTTAATAGGATCGATATCCGTAATTTTCAGGCTGTAAGCCACAATAGAACCCGCCCCCGAACCCCTGCCGGGGCCGACAGGAATACCGCGCTCCTTCGCGTAGTGAATAAAGTCCCACACAATAAGAAAGTACCCCGTAAACTTCATCCGCGTAATAATATCAAGCTCGTACTCCAGGCGCTTTTCCAGTTCCCCATCCGCAGCCGGATACCGCCAGCGAAAACCCTCTGCCGCAAGATGCCGCAGATAGTCCTCCGGCGAAGAAAACTCAGGCGGAATCGCGTAATCCGGCAAAAGCGGCGGGGATTTCCTGTTCAGCGTAACCCTGCACTTCTCCGCAATCTCCAGGGTATTCGAAAGCGCATCAGGAATCTCCGCGAACAGCGCCGTCATCTCATCCGGGCTTTTCATATAGAACTCAGGACTGTCAAACCCTATACGCAGCCTGTCCGTCTTTTTCTTTCTTGTACCAATACGCAAAAGCGTATCATGGGCGTTGGCATGCTCCTTCTTCAAATAATGCATATCGTTCGTCACGATAAGCGGAAGCCCCAGCCGCTTCGCTATGGAAACCAGCCCCCGCGCCGCACGCTTTTCCTCCGGTATCCCGTGATCCTGAATCTCAAGATAGTAATTCCCCTCCCCAAAAAGCTCCGCGTAAAAACCCGCCTTGGCAAGCGCGTCCTTATCCCGGTTATCCAGAATCATCAAAGGAATCTCCCCCCCGATACACGCACTCGAACAAATAAGCCCCTCGTGATACAAACCAAGAAGCTCCTCGTCAATACGCGGCCGGTAGTAGAACCCCTGCGTATATCCAAGCGAGCACAGCTTTATCATATTACTGTACCCCGTCTGGTTCTTCGCCAGAATCACAAGATGGTAGTAATTACGCTCATCCGTCCCACCCGACTTCACATGCCGCGATCCAGGCGCCACATAAAACTCGCAACCCAGAATAGGATTCACCCCGTTCTTCACACACGCGTCGTAAAATTCCAGAATCCCAAACATATTCCCGTGATCAGTCAGCGCGATATGCTTCATGCCCAGTTCCCGCGCCAGCGCCGGTATCTTCTCCACCGCCGCCGCGCCATCCAAAAGGCTATACTCCGAATGATTATGAAGATGGACAAATTCAGACACGAAAACCAGTCTACCAGATTTCCAGCCACGAATCAATCACCACAGGAATGCACTCCGGGCGCCTCCCCGGCGCTTCGCGCCGGGGCCGGGCTTTCCGCTCCAAGTCCTCGGAATTGCCTATGCAATTCCTGTGGGCTTTCCGCTCCAATCCCTGGCGCGCGCACCAGCGGCGACCCGCGAAATTGCTAACGCAATTTCTGAGGCTATGGTGCCAGGCACGCTTTTACGTTTCACGGAATAGTGTATAATTTTATAATGTGCCATCTAAAAACGTACCTGGCACCTTTTGGGGTTTAATGCCGCCCGCAGCGGTATTTATACCGCTGCGGGCGGTGGAAAGCCCGTGGGGCGCGCACTCAGGAGCAGCTTAACAAACCCAATAGAGCTGTTCAGAAACCTCATGTTCGAAAGCAGCTTCGGGAACAGTTTTGATATAAAAATGGCGGAATTTACCGCCATTTTGCGGCAAATTCCATAGACTTGTGAGGGAACCGGAAGGTTATTGAACAAGTCTAATGAGTTGTACACTCATGTGAGTTGATTCCAGACAGAAGCAGGAGAGAAGCATCCTGCCTGGAAGTGTGATAGTGAAGCCTGTCTGTGCGTTCAGCGCCAAGGAGCGCCAACCCACAACAGAAAGAAATTTTCTGTCATGCTGAGTATCCGGCAGCAGGTAATCTTAGTATAAATCGGCTATATGCACGTGGCTTATTTATCTCCGGTAATGGGAATATCAACACTCAACAGGCTCATGATATTTACCGCAGGAAAGATGTTGTGGAGAAAATCTGCACGAGATACAAAAATGCTCTGGGGATGGACTGGCTGTGTGTCATGAGGATAAGAAGCTACGCAACAACTGGCTCCCTTTGTGAGATTGGCGGTTGTTTCTCTCATCCATAAGAAAATGAAGGCCAAAGAGCTGTTCAAGGGGGTATGAGTATGGAACAGCTACAGTGATATTGAGAACACAACGAGATCATTCCTTTAATCGCGCAAAACTGACAACTATAGTTTTTAATCCATAATTAATCATCAATGGAAAATTTTTCCTCCATCTATGACCAGGTTCTGCCCGGTAGCACTATCTGTTTCTATAAAAAGGCGTACCGCATCCGCTACATCGTCCCGTTCAGATGCCTTTTTAATGAGAGTCGATCTTCGGACAGTTTCAGCATATTCGGGAGCAAGTTTTTCGGTCATTCGTGTCCCATCCATGATGCCTGGGGCAACACCATTTACTAATACCGTAGGCGCAAGCGCAACCGCCATGCAACGCGTAAGGTGGATAAGTCCTGACTTGGAAACAGAATAAGCTATACTGCTTCCTGATGGAGACAGCCCTGCATTTGAAGAAATCGTAACTATTCGACCACCACCATGGTGTTTCATTTTTGCACCGAGATGTCGCATTGCGAGAAAAGGGGCGGTCAAATTATAGTCGATGATTTTATGCCAGAGACTCGGTGTAAGACCTGCCAAATCTTCAAACTTTACATATTGATTAAAAGCTGCATCCAACACCAGCGCGTCTATGCTATCGAATCGGGAAAGAGTAGCATCCGTCATAGTTGCTATTCCAGCTTCCGTAGTCACATCCGCCTGCAAGGCAAAAGCATCAGTTCCATTTTTTTTCAACTCGGCTACATATTCTTCTGCTTTTTCCTTTGAGTTCAGATAAACAAGAACAATTTTCATGCCATTTGCAGCCAGCTTCCTGCATATCCGCCACCCTAATCCCCCTGTACCACCGGTAACAATTGCGACTTTTCCTCTAATATTCATTTTATCTTTCCCCAATTACATATCGTTATCATAGTTTACCTGAAGCAATCTATACTCAAAATCATTCGCCAAGAATTTGCTTTCGGAATTTTGCAACTTCTTCCCGCGCGAGTTTTCCAAGATTTACCGTATCACTCATTAAGGTAATCATATTA